>JAZSKY010000002.1:0-63061 GCA_045535095.1 Eubacteriales bacterium
GGCCAAAACTGTCGGTGAAACCGACACTTAACGATGCTATCGCATTGAAGAAACTGTCGGCAAAGCCGACACTTAAGTAGCGGAGATTGGACTTGAACCCATGACCTACCGGGTATGAACCGGTTGCTCTAGCCAACTGAGCTACTCCGCCATATTGTGCAGTCGAGCGTCACGCTTGACCGCCTAAGCATTATAACATAACGCCACCTATTTGTCAATACCTTTTTTGAAAAAAATCGCAAAAAATAACATATTTTTTTGCTCTCTTCTGAACGTTTCATTTTTGTCGGTAATTACGGGATTATTTTTTCGACAAAATGCTCTCGCACATAAGAAATGTCACCATAAGAAGCAGAGAAACGTTGAAATTTGCGTACAAAATCATATATATGGAAAACATCCATATTCCCGAAAGTACGCTCAGCGAAACGACCCTGCATATTCTTTCGCTGAACGTTGGTGAAAAACGTGAAAGAAGAAGCGCGGAGAGCGCGCAGTATCCGTCAAGCGGACGTGCAGGAAGAAGGTTTATAAGAGCGAGCGCGAGACTTGCCGACGCAAAATATCCGTCTTTTCCGAGCATCATACAAAAGACAAGAGAAACGAGATTTACAAGCGGCCCTGCGAGCGATATTACCGCGTCTCCTACATAAGAGCTGCAGCTTTGCTCCCTCTCTATGACCGCCCCGAACGGACGGAGTGTTATACACGAAGCTCTGCTTTTGAAAAGATATATCGCCGCGAGATGTCCTATCTCGTGTAAAAGGGAAGCGGCGAGAATTGAAAATACGTATCTCCCTCCGTATATCGCTCCGAAAGCGGCAATGCAGATAGGTACTGACGGCGATGCTTTTATTTTAAACGGTAAACTCAAGTTTTCCTCCGAAAATAAATATACACTCAAGTATATTCGATCCCACTTAGCAAAGATTACCGAAAAACAAAAACACTCTGCAAAAGCAGAGTGTTTTATGTATTTTTTAATTACTCAGCGTCTTCAGCGAGATCTGCGGGAAGAGTGGAGGGATCATCGGAAGAATATACGAGAGCGCTGTCATCAGCCTCTTCCTCAGATGCTTCAACCTCTTCTACCTCGGGAACGAGGAGAGCGCGGATAGAAAGGCTGACCTTCTGCTTCTCGTCGTCGATAGCGGTGATCTTAGCGTCAACCTTCTGACCAACCTCGAGAACCTCTGCAGGGGTGCCGATTCTCTTATCAGCGATCTGCGAGATGTGGATAAGTCCGTCAACCTCGGGAACGATCTCAGCGAATGCTCCGAAGGGAGTGAGTCCTACAACGGTAACGTTTGCAACGTCGCCAACTGCGTACTGTGCGGTGAAGATCTTCCAAGGGTTCTGGTCCTCGGTCTTGCAGCCGAGAGAGATGCGCTTCTTTTCAGCGTCAAAGGACTTAACGAATACGTCGATGCTGTCGCCAACCTTAACGACCTCCGAAGGATCCTTGATTCTCGACCAGGAAAGCTCGGATACGTGAACCATACCGTCAACTCCGCCGAGGTCAACGAATACGCCGTAAGAGGTCATGGACTTAACGGTTCCGGAGAACTTCTTGCCAACCTCCATATCAGCCCAGAACTGCTCGAGCATAGCCTTGCGCTCGCGGCGAAGGATAGCGCGGATAGATCCGACTGCGCGGTTCTTCTGATCGTTTACTTCAATGATGATGAAGCTCTGAACGGTGCCGATAAGCTCGTTCAGGTCGCCCGAAGCGGGAACTCCGGTCTGCGAAGCGGGGATGAATACCTTGGTAGTGCCAACGGTAGCGATAACGCCGCCCTTAACAACCTCGGTGATCTTGCCCTCAAGGGTAGCGCCTTCTTCGGAAGCAGCCTTGATCTTCTTCCAGTCGGCAATGCGGTCGATGCGGCGTCTGGAAAGACCAACAACGCCCTCAACGTCGCTTACTCTGACAACGAACGCTTCGATCTCGTCGCCTACGTTATACAGGGAACGAACGTCGGTATTCGCATCAGTTCTGATCTCATCGACAGAAAGGATACCGGTTCCCTTGCAGGAAAGGTCAACATGGATTTCGGTGTTCGAAATGGATGTAATAATACCCGTTACGATGTCTCCTGTATTTAAAGTCTTGAGAGAACTCTCAAGCATGGATGCAAAACTTTCATTTGCCTGCTCGTTTGCGTTAACAAATTCGCTCATAGTTTTAATTACCTCCTCTATTATGTAGCCTGGTGTCGATGCACCGGCTGTAATAGCAACGTTATTTATTCCCGAAAGGGGAATGCTTTGAACGTCCTGCGCCTTTTCTATAAGAAAAGAATTTTCGCAGACCGTCTTGGAAAGAGCCAGAAGGCTCATGGAATTGGAACTGCTTCTGTCGCCAATGACGAGAGTGAGATCTGCTTTTTTTGCAAGATCTATAACGTCATTTTGCCTACTTTCAGTAACACCACATATTGTATCAAAAAAAATAGCATTTGTACATAGGTTTTTGAGTATTTTTTTGCATTTCTCCCATTCGTACAATTTTTTGGTCGTTTGAGCTACCATTATGGGCATTTTGTTAGTGAAATTGTACAATTCAAGCTCTTCGGGCGAGCCGATGACGACTACTTCGCCCTTCGCTCTGCCTACGATTCCGCGCACCTCGGGGTGCTCTGCGTCGCCGTAAACTATGAGAGTGCTGTCGGGAGTTGTGTTTTCGGATACTATGCCGTGTATCTTTTTAACGAGCGGACAAGTGAGATCGCAAAATCTGAAATAGGGATTTTTTTCTGACAGTTCTACGAGCTGATTTTCAATACCAAGCTCTATTCCGTGTGCGCGTATTACGACAGTACATATATTATTCTCGCTTGCCTCGTTGCAGAGTGCTTCGAGATCGTTCGGAGTGATGACGGTGAGTCCCTTGTCCGCAAGGTCGCTCATAACCTGTCGGTTATGGATTATGTCGCCGAGAGAATATATTCTTCCGTTTGACTTGTCCTCAAGCAGACTGCCAACCATTTCAACTGCGCGCTTTACTCCAAAGCAAAATCCCGCGTATTTGGATACGTTAATTTCCATTGATTATTTCGTTTCAGGCTCCTTTATCATATCGGTAATGCGGTCGAAAACGAGATGCGCCGCGCGATCGTATTCGGAGACCGATCCTTCTGTAAAATTGAACTCCTCAGTAGTGATAGGCTTGCCGACCGTTACGTAGGTTCTTTTTAAAAATCCTATCTTCCAGTCCTTTGTCTGTATGGACATAGGGAGAACGGTAGCGCCCGATCGGTACGCTATCTGACCGATTCCGTTTTTAATAGGCGTGCCCTTAGGATTCCTTCCTGCGTGGCGAGTGCCTTGTGGGAAGAGTCCTACCATTTCGCCTTCGCCAACGAGACTCAGCGTGTGTCTCGTTGCAAGAGCCGCCGATGCAGGAGACTTTCTGTCAACAGGGAAAGCGCCCATAGCCTTCATAAAATGCTTCAGTACGGGTACGCCGAAAAGCTCCTTTTTCGCGAAAAATCTGACCTGACGGTTCATTACCGCGCCGACTATTGCCGCGTCCCACATAGAAATATGGTTGGCGCATACTACCACACCGCCCTCGGCAGGCTCGTTTTCAAGCCCCTCGACATTGACTCTGAATATAGCCTTTACCAGAGACGAGCAGGTGATAGACATAAAATTATAAAACTTGTTCATATAAATTCGCTCGCGTCAGAGAGTGATGCGTTCCTTTATTATTTCAAGCGCGCGTGCAAAGGTCTCGTCAGGCTCGAAATTCGAGTTGTCGAGAAATACTGCGTCCTCTGCAGGGGTAAGGGGAGCGACTGCTCTGGAGGAATCGTTTGCGTCGCGTGTTTCGAGATCGGCAAGAACCTCCTCGTAGGTGGTCTTGACGCCCTTTGCGAGAAGCTCCTCGCAGCGGCGCATAGCTCTTGTCTCGTTGTTCGAGATAAGGAAGATCTTGACGTTGGCGTCGGGCATTATGACCGTGCCTATGTCACGTCCGTCCATAATTACGTTGTTTGCGCGGATAATATCCTGCTGTGTTCCGAGAAGGAATTTTCTTACCTCGGGAAGAGCGGATACCGCAGATGCGTACATCGAAATATCGGGGAGTCTTATCTCCTTTGAAACGTCCTCTCCGTTGAGAAGCGTTTTCTGCTCGCCGTCGATATACTTTATTCCGACCTCTATATCGCTAAGAAGGGGAGATACCGCCTCAGAGCTTTTGGGGTCTTTTCCTGCGCGGTAAACGTAGAGACCGACAGCGCGGTAAAGTGCGCCCGTATCAACGTAAACGAAGCCGAGATGCGCGGAAAGGCGCTTTGCAAGGGTTGATTTTCCCGAACCGGATGGTCCGTCAATAGCAATTTTATACATATCGTTTTTTCCTTTCGGATAAATTATCGTTTTATTGTTCTGTCGCGGCAGATATTCCTGCAAGACGTCCGGTTGACCACGCTATCTGGAGATTGAAGCCTCCCGTATATGCGTCAACGTCGATTATCTCACCTGCAAAATAAAGACCGCGTATTTTTTTAGATTCCATTGTTTTGGGGTTTATCTCGCGAGTGTCTATTCCACCCGACGTGATTATCGCCTCGTCGATAGGACGAGTTGATTTCACTGTCAGCTCAAACGATTTGAGAAGAGAAAGTATCTTCGCTCTCTCGACCTTGGTTATCGAGTTGACCTTTCTCTCGGGCATTATTCCCGAAAGCTTTACGAAAACGGGAATCATCTTCGAGGGAAGAAGCTCGGTGAGAGCGTTCGTGAAATTCTTGTTTTTGCCCTTTTCAAAATCGGAGATGAGTCGCTTGTCGAGTGTTTTTTCGTCAAGCGCGGGCTTTAAGTCGATAAGTATCTTGTACTTTCCCGAGGTAATATCGGAAAGATGCGCCGACATCGAGAGGATAATAGGTCCGCTCACGCCGAAATGTGTGAAGAGCATTTCGCCGAAATCCTCGTATATCACCTTGCCGCTTGACATATCTACTGCCTTCACCGCGATATTTTTAAGCGCGAGTCCTTGCATATCGCGAGGATAACGCTCGAGCGTTTCAAGAGGGACGAGCGAGGGCTTGGCAGGGATAATATTTATTCCAAGCTTTTGAGCAAATCTGAAGCCGTCTCCGTCAGATCCGGTGCGCGGATAGGAAAGTCCGCCGGTTGCGAGAATTACCTTGTCGTACGCTACGGTTGCACTGTTTGATGCAAGGCGTACTCCGTATATTTCCTCGCCGCTTTCGGTGTTTTTTATGAGAAGGTCGCTTACCTTGTCAAATACAGTTTTGACGCCGAGAGCGCTCATTTTTCTCCTCAGAGCGTCAACTATATCGGACGCCTTGTCCGACACGGGAAAAACTCTGTTTCCACGCTCTGTTTTAAGGGGTACGCCCTCATTTTCAAAGAAATCCTTTACGTCATACGGCGTGAAAGCAGAGAGGGAAGCGTACATAAAGCGAGGGTTTCTCGGTATGTTTTCTATGACCTCGTTTACAGGAGAGTCGTTTGTGAGGTTGCATCTGCCTTTTCCTGTGATGCGGAGCTTCATACCCGTAAATTTCATTTTCTCGTAAAGAGTTACAGTGGCTCCGTTTTGCGCGGCAAATATTGCCGCCATCATTCCTGCAGCGCCACCGCCGACTATGGCTATCTTCACCGGTACAGCTCCTTTCATAAAAAAGTACAGACAAATATATTATATTGTATTTCTCTCCGAATGTCAAGTAAAAAAACGAATAAAGGGCAAAAAATCAGACTATGAATACTTGACTGCAAAAAAGAGTATAATAGTCGAAAGAAATTACTGTAAAAGGGGTCTTGCACGTGAATCTTCCCGAAAAGGGATATAAGAGAGATTTCGTTATATTCACTTACTTTTTGATAGTACTCACAGTCCTTGCCGTTTCGGGCGGAGTTATAGTCAAGCTTCTCCTTCCGTTTGTCGCCGCATGGCTTGTAGCCCTCCTTCTTCAGCCGATGATAGAGCGCGCGGTGAAAAAAACGAGATGGAGCGTAAAAAGCGCGGGAATACTCGTTTTTTCTCTCATTCTGATCCTTACCTCCGCGATACTTTTTCTCGTTTTCAGAAGGCTTTATAACGAGCTTCGCTCGCTTAATATCTATATTGCCGAGAACTATGAAAATATAGCGTCAAAGGCGGTAGGGCTGATCAGGAGCGTGCTTGACAGATTCCGCAGATCTGACACGCCTGACGGCGGTTATATCTACGATATGATGACCGAAACGGTAAGATCGTCTCTTTCCGATCTCACATTCAGAATAACCGACGCAGTTGGTGATTTTCTTGCGTCACTACCGTACTTTTTCTTTGCTCTGATAATATTTATAATGGCGGCGTTTTACTTCTGTGCTGACTTTGACGGAATAAACAGAGCGATCCTTTCGGTAGTGCCGAGCAGAATAGCACCGAGCTGGAGGGCGCTTCGTACCAAGGTGCTCACCTCGGCTCTGAAATATATAAGGGCGTACGTGATACTGTTTCTCATAACCTTCGTAGCTCTCCTTGTAGGATTTGCCCTGATGGGCGAGAGGTACGCAACCCTTCTTGCCGCACTCGTCGCCCTGCTTGACATTCTGCCCGTTATCGGTGTGGGAACCGTCCTTATCCCTTGGATAATCGTGCTTTTTATACTCGGTCAGGTCAAAAAGGGAATTATCCTTACGGTGGTTTGCCTTGTCGTTATGATAGGACGTCAGGCGCTTGAGCCTTACGTTGTGGGAACACAGCTCGGCGTTCACCCTCTGCTCACCCTCGTTTCGGTGTTTGCGGGATACAAGATATTCGGGATTTTGGGCTTTATTATAGGACCTATCGCAATAGTCATAATTAAAAATCTGTTCGAGCTTTTCTTTGCAAAGCTCGTTCTGCGTGACGAAAAGAGCGCGAAAAAAACGGGAGGGTGAAATTCACCCTCCTTATTTTTATAAAATACTTGACCTTTTTGTGAGTTTGTGGTAGAATTTACACAGTAATCAAAAGGAGTAACCGACTTTGAGACGTGACCGTAAACCCATTTATAATATAACGCTGACGGCAATGTTTTTTGCAATAGGACTCGTTTTGCCCTTTTTTACGGGACAAATAAAGGAAATAGGAAGTATGCTTCTTCCGATGCACCTTCCCGTAATGCTTTGCGGACTTATCTGCTCGTGGCGCTATGGCGCACTTATCGGGGCATCTCTTCCGATAGCGAGATCGCTTCTTTTCGGTATGCCTGTCTTTTATCCGCACGCACTTTCAATGGCAGTTGAGTGCGCCGTTTACGGACTCGTTATCGGTCTTGTGTTCGACCTTTTAAAGAGAAAAAATATTATTTCCGTTTATATTTCGCTCATTTCGGCGATGATAGTCGGACGAATAGTAAAAGGCGTTTTTACCGCGCTTTTACTTGGATTTACGGGCAAGGCGTACACCTTTGCCGCATTCATCTCGGCAAACATTCTGAACTCGATACCCGGAATAATACTCCAGATAATTCTTATCCCCTCGATAATGCTCGTCCTTTATAAAACCAAGGTTGTAAAACCGTACAAGAAAGGTGAATAAAATGAAAAAAAGCACCGTATATTTTTCCAAAACGATAACACCCGAAAAGGTACTTGAAATGTATAAAATGCTCGGAAAAGAGCTTGGCGGCAGAGTTGCGATCAAGCTTCACTCGGGCGAAAAGGGAAATCAGAACTTTATAAAGCCCGAATTCTGGCGTCCTGTCATTGATCACGTCGGCGGTACTGTCGTTGAGTGCAATACCGCATACCCCGGAGCGCGTGACACCACAGAGCGTCACAGAAGGCTTCTTGCCGACCACGGATGGAGCAAATATTTTCCGGTCGATCTGCTCGATGCAGAGGGACCTGACAAGATCCTTCCTGTACCGTACGGAAAGATAATTGACAAAAACTACGTCGGTAAAGATATCGAAAACTACGATTCTATGCTCGTCCTTTCGCATTTCAAAGGACACCCGATGGGTGGCTACGGCGGAGCAATAAAGCAGCTCTCGATCGGACTTGCCTCCTCGTTTGGCAAAAAGCACATTCACGGAGCAGGAGACGCCGAAAAATCGTTTGACGGCGATCACGACGGCTTCCTTGAAGCAATGGCAGAGTCGGCAAAGTCTGTTACCGATTACTTTAAAAACGAGGTTCTTTACGTAAACGTAATGAAGAATATGTCGGTTGACTGCGACTGCTGTGCAGTAGCCGAGGATCCCTGTATCAAGGACATCGGAATACTCGTGTCCGACGATCCCGTTGCAATAGATCATGCGTGCATCGACCTCGTTTACGCATCAAATGACGTGGGCAGAGACCACCTTATTGAGCGTATCGAATCGCGCAACGGACTTCACACGATAGAGCGTGCCGCAGAGCTTGGACTCGGATCGCGCAAGTACACCCTTATTTCGGTAGATTAAGGAGTTTTTATATGAAAACAAAGCTTTCTCGCCGTTTTTGGGCGGCACTTACAGTGTTTTCTCTTTTCGGACAGGTTGCGTGGGTAGTTGAAAATATGTATTTCAACGTCTTTATTTACAATATGTTCAACGCGAGCGCGTCGGATATTTCGATGATGGTTGCGGCGTCCGCTATCTCGGCGGCACTGACCACAGTATTTATCGGATCGCTCTCCGATAAGATAGGAAAGCGAAAGCTTTTCATCTGCGGAGGATATATCCTCTGGGGCGTTTCGATCTTCTCGTTCGTTTTGCTTCGCAGTGACGTTCTCGGAAAGCTCTTTCCGATGACTCTTTCGGCGGCAAGCCTCGGAATTACTCTGACGATAATCCTCGACTGCATAATGACATTCTTCGGATCAAGCGCAAACGACGCTGCCTTCAACGCGTGGCTGACAGACTCCACCGACTCCTCGAACAGAGGCGCGGCAGAGGGAATAAACGCTATGATGCCGCTTGTCGCAATACTCGTCGTTTTCGGCGGATTTATGTTCTTCGATCTCACCGCTGCATCGAGCTGGACTCTCATCTTCTCGATAATCGGTGCGGTAGTCATACTCGTCGGCGTGCTTGGAATCTTCCTTATCGACGATCCCGATATTCGCCCCACCGAAACGGGATATTTTCATAATATCACCTACGGATTCAGACCGCGCACAGTAAAGAAATATCCTCTTTTGTACGTGCTTCTTATCGCGTTTGCGGTCTTTAATATCTCGATACAGATATTTATGCCGTATCTTATCATCTACTACGAAAAGACACTCCAAATGGCAGATTACGTTCTCATAATGGCGCCTGCTATTATCGTAGCATCGGTCTTTACCGCCTTTTGGGGAAGAGTTTACGATAAGCGCGGACTCAGCTTTTCGCTCTCGGTTTCACTCGCATCTCTTGCATCGGGATACCTTATCCTCTATTTCACCCGCACAACGCTTCCCGTGTTTGTCGGATCGCTCCTTATGATGAGCGGATACCTCTCGGCAATGGCGGTATTCGGCGCGGTGATACGCGACTATACCCCCGAGGGGAAATCGGGAATGTTCCAAGGGCTGCGTATCTTCTCGCAGGTGCTTGTTCCCGGTGTTGTCGGACCTGCTATCGGAGCGGCGGTGCTTAAAAACGCCGAGCTTATCACAAACAGCGACGGCACGACCTCCTTTTTACCTAACGAAAACATCTTCATAACCGCACTGCTCGCCCTTGTAGTTCTTTTAGTACCTATGGCGTTCTTCCTTAAAAAAAGGAAGGAAAAATAAATAAAAATAAAGCGTGTGGCATTTGCCACACGCTTTTGTTTTTACGATAATTTAATTGTTACGTCTCTGCGCTCCTCGGTGGGGTTTGTGACCGAGATCACGTCACCTGCCGAGAAAACGTACTCGAAATTGCCGTTTTCGTCCGAGGTTATCTCGCTGCCGTTTATCTTAACGCTTATCTGCTTGTCCTTTATTTTGAGAGTAGTTGCATTAAGAAGAAGCGAAACGAAATGATACTCCTCGCCTGAGGGGATAGAGAAGGTAACCGACGAGTCAAGAAGGATTATCGGATTATTCGTATCGCCGTCGAGACAGTTGAGAAGGAACTCGACCTCGCTGACGCTCGCCTTACTTGTGGAAGCGATCGCAATAGAGATCTCGTCGCCTGCGTTCACGTAAACGTACTGCGAAACCTTACCCTCGGTGTAGGGGGAAACCTCCATTGTCGTCTTGTTGTAGAGCATAATGGTATTGTGCGAGGTATAGGATACTACCTGAAGAAATCCGTTTCTTTCTGCTACGTATCCGTAATAAACGGTCTTGTCCTTTTCAACGCTTACTGTATAGGTGGTGTCGAGAAGAGCGTCAAAGGGAAGCTCGGGCGAGCCGGGAATGGACTCGAACTCAAGGTTTAAAGACTTTTCAGCGTCCGTCTTGTTTATAATTTTAAGTACGGTAGGTGAGAAATGGCTTTCGGGAATGAGTCTGAACTCGATCTTTCCGTTTTCGTCGGGAGTGTAGGTGTTTTCGTCGTAGATTATCTCGATGTCGGTAGCGTTTATTTTGAGGATTCTCTCACCGCCGCCTATCGAATAGAAGAAATCGGAGCTTGCCGCAAGAATAAGAGGCGAGCCGTCAAGGGCAACGGGAAAGGGACGCTCCGCGCTTCCGTCGGGAGTGATGTTCTCAACGAGTATTTCGCTCTCTGTCTCGCTTTCGCTGACAGTTAAGGGGTAAGAGGGCTGATACTCGGAATATCCGTCGGGGAGAGATTCAAAGCTGAGCGTGTAAGCGCCGACTGCAAGAGAGGCGTTGAAGCATCCGTTTGTATCGGTCTTACCGCGAAGAGCTTCGTCATATCCGAAATAGAGCACGAACTCTGCATCGGCAACGGGAGTGCCATCCTGATCGGTAACCTTTATAACGTGGCTTATCTTAAGCTCGGCAGGAGCAGACTCCTTGCCGCAGACGTCACAGATGCCGTCGGAATTTTCGTCACTGTGCTCGGTACACTCGGTCTTTTTCTCGATCGGCGTGGAGCATACGTCGCATGCGCCGTCCGCGTTTTCGTCAACGTGCGAGGTGCAAGTGTCGGTAGTGCAAGCCGAAAAGAGAAGTGCTACGAGAGCAAATATAGATATCAGAGATATTATTTTCTTCATTTTTCCTCCAAGAAGATCAAAATATAGATTATTATAACATTTTTTCGATCACTTTGCAAGGGGTTTTGAAAAAAGAAAGAAAAAACAGCAGACCGAAGTCTGCTGTTTTGGTTAATCTGAATATGAATTACTCAGCGATTCTCTTCTTGGAAACGATAGCGCATCCGAAGATAGAAGCAAGAGCAACTGCTGCAACTGCAACGTAGAGTGCAGTGCTGTCGCCGTTCTCGGGCGATCCGCTATTGCCGCCTGCGGGAGCATCAACCTTCTTGGTGATGATAAGGTTGATAGTATCAGAGGTCTCGGGACCGGGCATGGGAATATTGGAAGAAATGAAGCCCTCAAAGGTTTCGCCTGCAGCAAGAGTAACCTCATAGGGCGCTTCAAACCATTCGCTACCGTACTGATCTTCAACACCGATAGAAGCATTCTCTTCGCCGTCAGCAGCAGCAATAATATATGTACCTGCTTCGGTTGCGGTGAATGTAACAGCTACTTCTTTAGCGGTGAAGTTTTCGATAGCAATGTCGATGTCGTTTGCGCCGAGAGTAAGCTCGATAGCTTCGGGCTCTACAGGACCGGTGCCGCTTCCGTCAGCGGGAATGCACTCCTGAGGCATGCTCATACCGAAACGAACCATAAGGGTTTCGCCTTCAATGGTGAAGAATATGTAATTTGCTGCTTCGGGATCTCCGGTATTTCCGTCCTCGACGGTGATAGCTACAGCGTCACCATCAAAGGTGTAGGTGTAGGTTCCGCTAAATCCAGAGTAGTTATCATCAACGATGGTGAGGATTCCGCCGCCAAGGCTAGTTCTCTGGAAGGTCAATGTGTAAGCTACGACGTGCATTGCGGGAGGTGCCATAGAGTTGAGAACCTCATATTCGTCGCCATCCATGAGATCAGCGAAAGTGGTGCGAGGCGCCGCTGAAACGGTGAGTGCCATAGTAAGTACCATAGCAAGAACTAAAATGGTTGCGATCAGTTTTTTCATTTTAAAATTCCTTTCTGAAAACTGAAAATTAAACTAATTCAGTATATTTTTAATTAGTTTGTGTATATTTTATCACCCTTTTCTTGATATGTCAACAGTTTTTTGACAAAATATTAACTTATTGGTAAAAAAACTAACGTTTGGGGAGAAAAAATACAAAAAAACGAGCCGAAAGGCTCGTTTTTTATATATGGATTATGCTTTGGTGATTACGAGGTCGATAGTATCTGGCTCGAAGTTATCGGTCATAACGAGGAACGAGAAGCTTTCGCCTGATTCAAGAGTAATCTCGTAAGGAAGTTCAAAGGTAGAAAATCCGTATGCATCTTCCGTACCGCAGGAGGCATTAGTCTCGCCTGCTGCTGCACTGATGGTGTAAGTTCCGGCTTCGATTGCCGTGAAGGTTACGTTAACGCCCATAAACGAGTTGACAACATTAATCGAGTTTTCTCCAAGGTTGAGTTCTGTTCCGGCAGGAATATCCTCTCCGCCGCCAATATCTCCGCCTTCTTCATCAACGGTTGCGTCGGTGATAGTGAAGGTGACCTCTGCATCTGCGCTTGCGTTAAGAGTTGCAACAGCGGCAATAGCGCCCGACATATAGTAGTCGATCTGCTCACCCGATACGATCGCGCTCCAGCCGTTGTTTACGTCAACGTTTGCGTTGTTCCAAGTGATAATGAACGACTTATACATTGCGTTCGCGGTGAAGCCTTCAACGTAAATGTTGTACGAAACGCCTGCGGTCATAGTTACGGTATTAGTACCAACGGTAAGCTCGATCTTGTTTTCGAACTCCTCGATAACTACGTCAGCGGTGTCAGAAGCGCCCTTAAGAAGGAAGGGAATGCTTCCGCCCACTGCTGTGACCTGAACCTCTCTTGCCCAGGTTGCGCCGTCGTCAACGCTTACCTCGAAGCCTTCGGGTGCCTTGATGATGAAGAGTGCGCCGTCCCATGCTTCGTTGAATACGTTGAGGGTACCCTCTGCGCCTGCCTTGGCGGTGTAGGTGGTTGTATCGCTCTCAACGAGGTATCCTGCGTGGGTAATGGTGATAGTTGCGTCAACGGTGGTTTCGGTGGTCTCGAAGTTGCTTGCCTTTACGTAGAAGCAGATCTTCTCGCCTGCTTCAAGGTTTGCGGTGATGAAGTCGCCCCAGATGCCTGCCATGTAGCTGTATTCTTCGCTCCACTGATAGAAATAAATGTCCTCGCTGTCAGCGACTATCGAGTAAGCGCCTGCCTTGGGTGCGGTGAACTCTGCGGTGAAGTATTCGCCGTAGGTGAAGGTGTGGCTGTTCTCGCCCTCGTTTACTGCAGTAGAGCTGAAGGAAACGATCTCAAAGTCAAACTCGAAGGTAGAAGAGCTGAGATCCTGGCACTGAACGGTGAAGCTTACGTCTGCTCCGTCAGCGGTAGCGCCAACTGTAACAGAGGTATCAAGCATATCGTTCCAAGCGAGGTTTTCAGCCTCAGAGGAGATCTGATAGAGTCCTGCGGTGGGCGCCTTGAAGCTTACGTTCATAACAACGCCTGTGGGGAGAGAGTAAGTACCCTTAGTGCCTACAAGAACAACGTCCTCGTAGGAAACGATGGTATATTCGAAGGGAATTACCTTATCGTCGGGAATTTCGTATGGCCAGATAGAAGCCTTGACGGTGAATTCTCCTGCCTCGGCAACCTCAAACATGTAAACCTGAGTAAAGGACCAGAGGTTTTCCTCGCTTTCCTCGTCGAGCATTCCGCCGTAGTTTACGCCAGACTCATCGGTAGAGAAGATCGCGTACTTGCCTGCCGCAGGAGCGTTGAAGGTAACTGTCTGATAGTAGGTTACCCAAGCCTGCTCAACCGCGATAGATCCGTCGCCCGTGGTGACCACTTCGCCGAACACGGTCTTGAATGCCGAGATGCTGACAGAGGTGTTTGCATTGATGGATGCTACCTTAACGGTATAAACGAGCTTAGAGTCCTTAGCCTCGGGCTCGCCAACGATCTCTGCGCCGTTTACCGAAAGAGCGTAGTCGCTGTCAACGGTAGCCTTGAAGGTGACGTCAGTGCCGGGTGCGCCCGAAAGAGTGCCATCAACGGTAACGTTCTCGGGAGCATTTACCGTAACGAAATACGCGGTAACGTATCCGCAGACGTCACAAATGCCGTCCTCTGTGCCTGTGTGAGCGGCAAGATCCGATTTTTCGGAAGTATGCTCGCAGTTTGCCGCATGCCAATGGTTTTCAGCGTCTGACGACCACTCGGCAGCGAAGGTGTGTGTGTGTTCTACCTTGTCAGTGCAGCTCGCAAGGGCTGTGAGCGCAAATACAAAGCAAAGAACGAGAGAGATTATTCTCTTCATAATTTTTGCCTCCTTTAAAAGCATAAATTTATTTTAATTTTATTTTTCAACGTAATATCCGCAGGCGAACAGCCACTGATCGTCCTCGTCTGCATATACCGAAATGCTCGGATTTGTCTCAACGAAGCCGTTTCCGTCGAAGAAGAGAAGCTGCGAGATGCTGAATTTCTGCAAAAATGCCTTCAGTTCTTCTGTTACGGCGTAAAGTCCGTCGCTATTGGTGTAGTTCGCGTATCCGCCGACTCCGACCGCCTCTACGGGACATCTTCTGCAGTCTGCGTGACAGCGAGTACAAGCCTCGGTACAAGCACCGATATATCCCGTGTTACACTGATTTCTGAGTCTGCAAGGGCAGCTTGTCGTACAGAAATAAGGTCCGCTATCTCCGGGGGGATCTACGAGAAGCGCCTCAAACCCCTCGATGAAGAGCTTATAGTTTTCGGTTCCGCCAGAAACGGTCAGAACCTTGTTTCCTGCAAGCTCGATGGTTGTAAAGGGTGAGTCGATAAATCTGCACGCCGTGCTTATATATGCATACAGAATCGGACCGTATCCGTGTGTCTCGGGATATTTTGCCTCGTCGTAGAGGTGATAATATCCGTCGCCGCCGTTTTCCTTTGCCCAAAGCTTGTAGAGCGATCCGTCAAAGATGTTCGCGCTCGCGCCTCCCACCGTTTGAGTGGTCTCCGCGCCGACAAATTCATATTTTGAAGGATCGTAATCAGGTTGCTGAACGAGAGTCTCGCTCGGAATTATGAGTCCCGATTCTATGTGCGGCATTGAAAATTCGCCGTCAAGCATTATGACGAAATAAACGTGTACGGGATATTCGCCGCTCTTCGAGTCTGCCTTGATACCGAAGGTGAAGGTGACCTGACCGCCGTTTCCTATCATTTCATCGGCGATATTTACGTCAAGCTTGAAGTTCTTCGTGAAGGAGGACTGCGCTCCTCCGTCGTCGGCAGTAAAGTCAAGCTGCTTGAAATATGCGTTTGCGCCGTAGTAATTCGCTTTCGGATTTACAGTGTTTTCAACTGTATCGGTCCACGAATGTATCGAATAGGTTCCGCTCTTTCTCGGGGAAAATTCGAAATAGACCTCATCGCCTGCGTCCTCGATCTCAGCGCGGTAAACGCCCGTCGATGCGATATTTATACAGCTGTTGTAGAGGTGATTTCCTTTACCCTTCGTCTCAACGAGGCGGTAAAGCTTTATGACAACGTTTTTACTGTCGCTCGTTGCGGTATATGCGCTCGGATCGTATCCGTAGCCGTCGGGGATATCCGAAAGGGTTACCTTGTAGTCTCCGTCGAGTCCGCTGATCCTTGCAACTCCGTCCTCACCGATCTTTGCCTTGTGGAAGGAGAATCCGTCGTTCCACTGAACGTATATCTCCTTGTCGGGGGTGGGAATATAGACCTGCGAATTGTATTCGAGAGATACTGTGAAATCGCCTGACGTGTCAGTGCCGCTTGGCCGGTCGGTCTGATCCTCGCCGCCTTGAGAAGCACCGCTCGACGATCCGATAGGAGAATACTCTCCGCACGAGGCAAGTATCATTGAAAGGGAAAGAAGGAGGATAAGAAGAGAGAAAATCTTATTTTTCATATTTTCATTCCTCCTTTTCTTGACTTAAAGAAGCTCTTTACGTCGCTTATTTTGAGCTTTCTTATAATTATATCAACGATAAAGGCAATTATCGCGAGAATCATAAGGGGTGCCGTCATACGGAGCGTGTAGGTTGCGATATCGTCGTCCTCGTTTTCAAGTGAGGGAACAACGCCTTCGCTTACGCTTCCTCTGTTTCTTATAGCGGCGTGGAGAGTTGACGGATCAAAGACCGCGAAGCTGTCATATTCGGGTGAATAGGAGACGTTGAAGGTCTCGTTTGCCGCAAACGATCTTTCGCCGTACGAATAAACTATGTCTATCTGATATTTTCCGCTCGCCGGAGTTTCAAACTTGTAGAAATATCTCGACGAGTCGAATGTGAGCTGCTTTGTAACGGACGTGCCGTCGGGAAGTGTGACGGTAGCCGTTGCGGTAGCGCTCGGATTAAGATCAGCAGGGATTATCTCAACGCTTGAGCTTGTACCGTCATACTCAACGTTAAGGGTGTAGGGATATCCGATTCTTTCGTCGGGCGTGCAGCCCTTACATACGTTTGAGAAGAAGGCTTTTCCTTCATCGGACGCCCAAAGTTCGCTCCAGTCTCCCGAGAGAGTGCTTGTGAAGCTTGCAACCCTTCCTTCACCGTAGCTCCAGTATGCGTAGAGAGGAGCTTTGACCGTTTTTCCGCTGCTCTTTACGTATTCTACCTGCAATGGTGTGTAGGCACTCGCCTTGCTCTTTGCGTAAACGTATCCGAAAACGTCGGGAAGAGAAGTGATGCCCTCGAGAAATTCGTCGCCCGGAAGGGCAATCTCTACCGAGGTCTGCTTTTCTATTACCGACTCGGTAAGGTCGTCCGCAATATCGGTAAACATTACCTTGTCAAGCTCTTCCTCGGTGGTTATTTCGTAGTATTTTCCGCCACCTGCGCTTGCGATACCCTTGAGTGTTGCCATTCCTTCCTCACGCGGCGGCGCGTGAATTACCGAGGTTGTAATGCCGCTTTCATAGAGACGGGCAACAACGTCAGAGGGCGTGTCGCTGTCGAGAGTATAGGACATACCGTCGCTTATCAGCATTATCTGCTTTTCGTCAAAGGCAAGCTCTGTCATAAGGTCGCCCGCTTTGTCGAGTGCTGTTCCTATAACAGTACCCTGATAGGGCTCTATCGAGTTTATCTTCTTTGCAAGAAGGTCCTTGTTACTGTCAGATGCGCGTGTGGGTGACTGAAGGACGTTGATCTCGCCCCAGAAGTTTACTACCATAACGTAGTCGTTCTCGTCGAGGAGATCAAGCAGACGGACTGCCGCCATTTTCGCTATTATAAGACGGGAGAAGTTCTGCATACTGCGCGACGAGTCTATTACGATAGCGTAAAGCTTGGGGTCTCTGTCTCCGTTACCGAACTTGACGGGGAGCATATCCTCAAGCTGCATAAGAATATCCTCGGTCTTGTTCTGTATCTTGAGATCTCCCATAGTTACGAGACTTTTTCCAAAGAGAGATACCGATTTGTCAAGTGCGTCTATGAACGCGGTGTAGTTGTTTATTTCGCGAACGTCCACGTTTGAAATGACGATCTCGTCGTATTCGCACAGCTCTTCAATGCTGCAAGGAACGTCTCTGTTTTTCTTCGTTATTATATAGGACGTGATAGATGCCCTCTCACCGAAAAGCTCCTTCGCTCTCGTTTCGTCGTCCTTTGAAGAGCTTACGAGAAGAACCTTAAGCTCCTCGCTGACGCTCTGAGTGAAGAAATACGAATTGTTTATACCAAGGGTATCATCGTCAGACGAGATCTTGACGCTGTAATCAAACGTGCCTGCGACTCCTGTCGGAATGTCAAAGCTGAATACGTTGTATCCCTTTGTTAGCGAGAGTGCGCGAGAGTCTATCTCACTCTCTCCTGAGAAAAGGGTGATTATCGCATTCGAATCCTGATTGGACTGAATAAGTATCTCTGCGCTTTCCTCATGGTTTAAATAGGTCGATTTTGTGAAATCAACGCCGCTTATCTGTATTTCCTTTGTGTCGGGCGAGATGTTATCGTCAACGTATATCGCGTCTATCGAAATATCGTCGGCGTAAAGTCGCTCAACAGTGCTTATAAGTCGCGAGGTCGATTCGGGATCGCTGTCGCGTCCGTCGGTTATAAGAACTATCTTTTTGATACAGTCGTCTCCGAACAGCGCGGCGGTGTATTCAAGCGCAGATGCAATATCTGTGGCGCTGTCGTCCACGTTTTGCTCGCTTACTGACTTTATTTTTTCACCCATGGAGGTGAGGAGTGTCTGATCCTTGCCGAAGCAGACGATTCCCATTTTCGAGTTTCTCGGAAGCGAGTCTTTGACCTCGCCTACGTAATCGTCGATAAGATCGAGATTTTTGTTTGCCGAGAATGATACGTCTGTAACGACGTAAACCTCAGTTTTGGTTATTACCGAGGTGATGACCGCACCCGAGAGAGCTACCGTTATAAAAGCGGCAATAAGAAGGTGCAAAGTAAGGGACGCCGTTGTGCTTTTAGACTTGTTTTCCTTTCTTATTGCGATAAAGAAGGGAATCAGTATAAGCGCGATAACGGGGACCGCTATAAGAAGCAGATAGGGATTATCGAAACTGATATTTATCATAACAGTACACCATCCAATCTGCAAGGAATATGATTGCGAGAATAATGAAGATTACGGGGAGCGGATCGTATTTTCCGTCAAATCCCTTGTCGCTCGCCTCTCCGACGAGAGAGATCTCGCCCTCACTAACGCTCGGATCGCGCTCGGCTTCGCTCATCTCCGAGAAGATCGAGAAGCTTTTTGCCGATCCCGCAACGGTCATTGTGACCTTATATACTCCCACCTCGCTGAGCGGGAGAGATGCGCTCGGTGCGGACGTACTCAGATAAGAAACGTTGCCAAGCGGACTTTCAACTCTTATGCTTTCGCAGTTGGAGACTACGTTTATCTCTGCGCTCTCTGCGTTTTTATAAGAGGTCTTTTCCACTACGTCGGGGAATGAATAGTTAACGAGATTACGCATAAGAATCGCGTAATCGGAGAGCAGGGGAAGGTTGGAATCGTGAATATCGAAGGCAAATACGACCTCACGTACTCCGTCTGTCGTGCTTCCTGCAAAGACTATCGGATTACCCTTGTATGTGAAAATATTTGTGAAATTGCGGTAAAATCCGCATTTTACGTATCTGGTAATGTGTATTCCTTCTCCCGGAAGATCCTTGGCAAGAGCCTTTGAGAGAGAGGATGTTGACGTGCTGAGCGAAAGAGTCTCTGAGCCCTCGAAGTCAACTGCACCCTGTACGCTGTATCCTGCGCCGTTGACGCTGCCCTGAATATTCATAAGCCACACGCTTCCGTCCTTGGGAAGCTCGCTGATGAGACTTTCCTCTACCGAATCGAAGATATAAAGTCCGTATCCGCTTTGTCCGTTATACTGCGAGGGCTTTATAACGTCTATCTTAGCGTGAAGGATATTTGAGAGCATCGCCTTTATAAGGAAGGGACGCTCGCTGATAATAAGCGTGTTGTACGAGCCTTCGCTTTTAAGATCGTAAACGATATACTCGTTATCGTACGCAAAATCGTCGGCACTTGTTATCCTGATCTTCGCCTCTGTGAAGATCTCAACGTTTGCGCTGATAGTAAAGGGCGTTTTTTCGTCTGCAACGACGCTGACAGTTTCCTTTGCGATCGCAGTATCGGACGAGTTAATGAAAAGCTCCACGTCGAGAAGCGCGTCCTTATCGTACGAAATAAGGCTTCCTTCAAACTCAAGAAGAGAATTTTCGTGTGTGTAGATAACGTCGGAGAGAGCGTGATTAGATTCTCCGCGCGATAAGTTTATAACGTTTATATTATTTGATGCGCTATGCTCCTTGTCACTTACAAGATAGGTGATAAGAGAGGGGTTTTCATTGAAATATCCCTGCGCTATTCCGAGCGCCTCGGTAAGGTCTGCGCTGTTATATGCGCTTTCAAGACCGCCAAGAAGGGTAAGAGCCTCCTCCTTATCCTCACTCTTTTCAAAGATGACTCTCGTCTCGTTTCCGACTAAAACGAGCGAATAGAGGCTTCCGTCCGACGATTCCTCGATGATATCCGAGATCTCGCGCTTTCCTCTCTCAAATCTCGTTTCGCCGTCCTTTGACATATTCATACTGCCCGAAGCATCAAGGATAAAGCAGTATTCGTTTGCCGAGTTAGGCACGGCAATTATCGGATGCGCGATGGCGAGCGAAATGAGAATAACGGCAAGTATCTGCAAAATGAGACTGATGATTCCGCTGAGCTTGCTTAAAGGATTTCTCCTTTTAAGGAATTTCTCGCTGAGAGTCCACAGATAAGTAGAGGACACCGTTTGCTCGGTATATTTACTTTTTATTATGTAAATGATTACCAGTATAGGCAGTCCTATAAGTCCGAGTAATCCAAGTGGGTAAATAAAACTCACTTCAAGACCTCCGTGTTTACGAGTTTTTCAAAGAATACGTCTCCTACGCTGTCGTCTGCCGAGACGAGAAGGTATGCGCCTCCGCGTGACGCGCAAAGGTCCCCGACCTTTCCGGTGACGTAGATAAGCGCTTCCTTGTACGCCTTCGCAATGTCTCTGTCGATGTTTTTGCGATAGGTCGAAATGGCGTTTTCAGAGTCGAAGAAATGAACCTTTCCGCGAACGAGGGGATTTAATTCTTCCTTAGTCAGCACCTGAATACATACGATGTCGCGCTTTTTCTCGGAGAATCGGTCGATAGCGCCCTCATAATCGTTGTCGGTGAGAAAGTCGGATATAAGCACCGAAAGTCCGTCACCGTAGCCAACGTTTTCGGGGAGAATGGCATCGCTTATGCGGCAGTCACCCTCAAATACCACGTCGTTAAGCTGACCGATCGACGAGAGATAAGCCTCTTTTCCGACGATGCTTTTTATTACCTCGGTGACCTTTCCGCCGTTTAACGTGTATATTGACACCTTGTCCATTTCGCATACAGAAAGATAGGCGATCAGCGCGGCAATTCGGAGTGCCTGCTCGGCCTTTTTTGCCTCTCCGTATTCCATAGAGCGGCTGGCGTCGATATATATTCTCGTGTGCATCTGACGCTCGTCAAGATAAAGCTTCGTGTAAAGCTTTTCAAAGCGCGCGTACGCATTCCAGTCTATTTTGGTTGTATCGTCGCCCTCGGCATAGTCCCGAGAGTCGGCAAATTCACAGGAAGAGCCGTAGGTTTTACTCTTTCTGTTTCCGCCAAACATTCCTGCGACGTTGTTTTTGAGAAGCATTTGCAGACCTTCTATCTGCTGAAGAAGCTCCTCGTTAATAACAGATCTGCCCATAGATTATTTCTTTATCTCCTTAACGAGCATATCGATAACCTCGTCAACTGTGAGCTTTTCGCTTATTGCGGTGTAGCTGAGCTTAACTCTGTGGCGAAGAACGGGCTTTGCGAGTGCTTCAATATCCTCGTAGGATACGTTGAAGTTTCCATTCATAAGAGCGCGTACTCTTGCTGCGGAAACGAGAGCCTGAGCGGCACGGGGAGAAGCGCCGTATCTGAGGTACTTCTTTGCAACACTCGGAGACTCTTCGAGCTCGGGGTGAGTACCCGAAACGAGGCGCGAGGTGTAATCGAGTATCTCGTCAAGGACGGGAACCTCCTTTGCAAGCTCTCTCATATCGAGTATGGTCTCTCCGTCAAGGACTGCCTCTGCGGTCTCAGCCATGGTGATTCTGGTCATTTTTACGATATCAACGATTTCCTTTGCAGAGGGGAACTTCATTATAAGCTTGAACATAAAGCGGTCCATCTGCGCTTCGGGAAGGGGGTATGTACCGTCCTGCTCGACAGGGTTCTCGGTAGCAAGCACGAAGAAGGGCTCGGAAAGCTCGTAGGGGACGTTTGCAACCGTCACCTTATGCTCCTGCATCGCCTCAAGCATTGCCGACTGCGTTTTCGGGGTTGCTCTGTTGATCTCGTCTGCAAGAACGAGGTTTGCAAATATAGGTCCGCGGCGGAAGGTGTTCGTCATTCTGCCGTCGGGATCCTTTTCGATAACAACGTTACCGGTAATATCGGAGGGCATAAGGTCGGGGGTGAACTGTATTCTCGAGAAGGGAAGATTGAGCACCTTTCCGAGCGAGCGCACGAGACGTGTTTTTCCGACGCCGGGTACACCCTCGAGAAGCACGTTACCGCCCGAGATTATAGCGAGGATAACGTTGTCAATTATCTCTTCCTGACCGACGACGTCGCGGCGGATCTCCTGCTTGACCTTAGCTATTGATTTGCTGAAATTCTGTATTCTTTCCATGTTTTCCATTGTTATATTCCTTTCAAACCTTCGTTTTGTTAGTTGTTTTCGCCTGTTCCGTTAAACAGTGCGGCAAAATAGTCGCTGATAAGCTGTTCAAGCTCGTGTTCGACGTTTCCGTCTGCAAACTGCTCGGAGATCTTTGCGTAGTATCTGTTAATGACCTCGCCGTACGAAACGTACTTTCCGCTTTCGGGATCGTATATCATATCGTCGCTTCCGAAGATCATATCTCCGCTTCCGAATCCGCCCGAATTAAGCGGATCGTCGCTGTCCTCATGCTCGTAGTCGCCCTCTTCCTCTTTAAGAGCGGGAGCGGACGGTCTCGACTCTGCGGGAAGCTCGCTTTCGCTTATGCCGAATATCTGCATAAGTCTGCGGACTGCTCCGTCACAAACCGAGCGGTTAGTGTACTGAACGAGCAGCGCCGACGAGATGCTCTCGCCATGGTGAGCAAAGGACGCGTCTATCTCGCCGTCGGTAAAGCTTCCTGACGCAAGAGAGGAAATCGCGGATGCAAAATCGTTCAGCGCGATATAGAGCTTGTCTGTGTCGTTAACTCCCGAGCCTTCAAGCGCGCTTACTATCCCGGACGATATTTCGGTGAGCTTTGCCTTGCCGTTATCACTAAAGAGTGCGCGTATCTCGGTAAGCTCTCCGCCGAGCGTTATAGCATCAAGCGACTCTATCGGAACGGAAAGTGCCTTCGTTTGCTCGTCAGATGCAAGGGACAGAGAAATATACGGTGCAGAGTTGTGGCCGCTGAGTATCTTCTTTACGTCGCGTATTGCGCCGATTACCGAGGTCTTCATTTCGCTGACCTTTTTTGCCGCGCGAAGCTCGGTGAGGAGTCCCTCAAGCTCGCCGACCGTTGCACCTCTCGGCTCACTCTCCATCTCGGAGCGCCGAACGTCCTCAATAAGATCCTTCAGCGCCTGCTCCTGCCACGAGGAAAGGGTGAAGGCGGGATCGTCATCAATCGGACCTGTCTGTCCCTCTGAAACTGCGTTTGGAATCAGAAGAGTTACGACAAGCAGTACCGCCGCTAAAATCGGCATTATGAGGTGAACAAGGAAGCTTTCGCCACGAAGCTTTTTGACGTCGGCTTCGCCGAGTATTCTTTCGGTGTCCGATCTCTGCATTTCGATCATATCGCCGTCTGCGTTTTTAAACTCGATCATGGTAGATACCTTTTCGCCGAGCGAAAGGGAGGCGTCCAGTCTTTTTGCAACTCGCTTTTCGCTTGGATAGAAGGCTATCAGCGAGATAGCAATAAATATCAGCGCACACAGAGCGCCCGATATAAGAGATACCGAATTTATCGGTATTTTTCCTGCGCACTTATATATAAGTGAGATAAGAGACGATACGAATATTCCCGACGATAGCGCAAACACTGCTGATTTGAGGAGTGTTACGAGAGTCAGACGTCTCCTTAGCCTTTGAAAGTTTTTATACATATATGTACCTCTTTTTGGTATAGAAAAAATGCGAAACTACTCCAACTAAATATTATATATAATAAAATATATAAAGTCAAGAGTTTTTTCGCATTTTTCGTTTGTATTTGACACTTTAATATGAGAAAACCGCGCTTTTCAGAGCTGTTTTTTGATTCTCTCAAGCGCGCTCTTTTCAAGACGGGATACCTGCGCCTGAGATATTCCTATCTCGTCTGCTATCTCCATTTGAGTCCGTCCGCTGAAAAAACGCTTTGAAATTATCATTTTTTCGCGTTCTCCGAGCTTTGCAAGAGCATCGCGCAGAGCAATATTTTCAAGCCACGCATCGTCCGTACTGCTTTCGTCCTTGATCTGATCCATAATATATATAGCGTCTGACGACGAGCCGTCCGAATATACGGGATCGTAAAGAGAAACGGGATCAACTATCGCTTCAAGAGCGCATACGACCTCGCCGCGAGTGTGAGTGTCGCCCTCATTTTTAATAAGAGCGTATATCTCGTCTATCGTCGGCTCTCTCGACAGCTTAGACGAAAGTCTGTCACGCGCAGAAAGTGCCTTGTAGGCGAGATCGCGCACTGATCTGCTGACTCTGACCATATTATTATCCCGTAGATACCGACGAATTTCGCCGATTATCATAGGGACTGCATAAGTGCTGAATCGCAGTCCAAGCTCTGTATTGAAGTTATCTACCGCCTTTATAAGACCGATGCAACCGATCTGAAAAAGATCGTCGGGATTTTCGCCGCGTCCCGAAAATCTCTGAACTATGCTCAAAACGAGACGGAGATTTCCGTCTATAAGCTCGCGCCGCGCCACCTCGTCTCCCTCGCGTACCTTTTTCAGAAGAGCGTCCTTTTCGTCCTCGGTCAGAACCTTCAGATGAGAGGTGTTTATGCCGCAAATATCGACCTTTCCGATATACATTTTACCAAATCCTTTGTTTTACATTTCTGTAAAACATTATTGCCGTTGAGTGCTGAAATGATACACAAGGCGGACTATGGTAATTTTTTGAAAAAGAAAAACAGACCCGAAGGTCTGTTTTACGTTTTATTTAATTTTTCTTGCCTCGATATAGAATCTCTTATCGGAAGCGTGACCCATAGAGAAGGTCTTTCTCGGAAGTACTCCGTCGTGCATAATAGCAGGGAAAAGCTCGCTTTTCTGCATTCCGTCAAAGATAAATCCTACCGTATTTTCCTTTCTTGAAAGGCTTTCAAGCACGTCCTCGCCGTGAATATAATCTACCGACGCTCCGCCGTTTTCCTTGACGTATCTGTCAATGAAATCCTGAAGCGCGCCGACAGTCAGCGAGCCTTTTGTGTCGATATAAATATCCTTTTCATTATCTCCGAAGATGAGGTGTATCTTGCTGCCGTTTTCTACGTTAAGATCGCCGAAATGCTTTTCCATTGCAGAGAGCATATCGCCGGGGCAAACACCGAATACGGTGCGGTATATCGGCTCAAAAACGAGTGACGCGTCGTGAATATTGACTATCTCGCAGAGCGCGTATCTCGATGCCTCGAAGGGATTTCTCGTGTAGCATTCCTTTGCGGTTGCAAGCGAGTGGTTTCCGTCTCCGACCGCGAAAAGCATACCGTCGTCAGAGATAAGCTCGGAGAGAGCCTCGTTTATCTTTATCTGCGCGTTTTCATCTACGAAATATCCTTCGATGTGACCCGAATCCTGCATAAGATCAAAGTCATACGCCTTCTTCATATCGCCCTTGGTGTTTTCAAGAGGACCGAGTACCTTGTTCTCGGGGTCGTCTATAAGAATAAGAATGTGGGGAAGCTCAAGCGGAGCGTCCTTTCTTATCGCAACTCTCGGGGGGATTCTATCAATTACCGTCTGCTCTGTTGCACGGATGAGCGACTTTGCGCCGGGGTGCCAGTCGTACTCGGAAAGGTCGATAGCGCCGACGATTCCGTGACGTATCTCGCCCGACGAGATCTCTCTTTCAACGTATATCATAGAGTTCTCAAAGCTGTCAAAAACGCCGCCGTCAAGGTAGTTTTTCATATTTTCATTTACCTTGTCGATTCGCTTTTCAACGTTATCTGTAAGATAGATTTCGGGAAGAGTGATGCGAAGCGCGGACGGCTCGTTTCCAACGAATGAGTCAACCGCATTCCAATAGTCAGGCTCGCTCGTGTACTGATCGCAAGCAACGACTGCCCATTTTTCAAAGTTCTTTTTCGGCAGAAGAATGTCTGCGCTGTGAAGATATTTTTTCATAATATACGTCCTTTCAGAAAGCTATAACTGATTTTATATCCTTTTTCTCAAAATGTCAATAGGTATAGGAAAAATTGTTAATCGGAAAGATCTTTTTCGCCTGCGATATAACGTCTTGCCTGAGTTGAGAAAAGGGTATAGTAGTCGCCCTTTTTCTCCATAAGCTCGTCGTGGCATCCGATTTCGGAGATCTCACCGTCCTTCAGCACGATTATCTTGTCAGCAACCGTTGCGCTTGAAAGTCTGTGAGATACGAAAAGGGTGGTTTTGTCCTTTCTGAGCTTGTCAAACTGATCGTAAATCTCCTGCTCGGCAAGCGGATCGAGAGACGCGGTAGGCTCGTCAAGAATGAGTATATCACTGTTGCGGTAAAATGCGCGGGCTATCGACAGCTTCTGCCATTGACCGACCGACAGCTCAAGTCCCTCCTGCTCGAAGATCCTCATAAGAGGAGTATCGTATGCTTCGGGCAGCTTTTCGATAAATTCATCTGCGCCCGACTGCGATGCAGCTTCTCTGATAGCCTTTGCGTCCTTCTCGCGCGAGATCTCGCCGAATGCGATGTTTTCTCCCGCAGTAAAGGCATATCTGCCAAAATCCTGGAATATGATACCGAACACCTTGTAAAGCTCGGACGGATCGTAATACCTTATATCCCGTCCGTCGAAATATATCTCTCCCTCGGTGGGATCGTAGAGACGGGTGAGCAGCTTTATAAGGGTGGTCTTACCCGCGCCGTTGAGTCCGACGAGAACTGCGGTATCTCCCGCGTCAAGCTTGAAGCTCACGTTTTTGAGTACCTTGCGTTCCTTTCCGGGGTAGGAAAAGCTTACGTTTCTGAACTCTATCGAGTGACCTTTTCCGCGCTCTACGGGGATAATATTTTCCTTGTCAAGCGGTGCGATCTTCTTTTCTTCATTCATAAATATTATCATATTTTCGATGAAGAGAGTGCCCTCGTATATACCCGATGATGTGGAAATAAGCGTGTTTATTCCGCCTGAAATGGAGTTAAGTGCGCCCGAATAGAGAGAATACTGACCGATCTCCGCTATCGTGCCGATTCGCACTCCGTTTGCGATAAAGAGAAATAGGAGACAGTTTATCGAGGTCGATACGAAGGAAAGGGCAATATGCCAGAATCCTTCGGCTTTTATCAGCTTTTTGTGACCTTTATAGTATTTTTGGAATACCTCGTCGTATTTTTTTTCAAAGGTATCGTTAAGATCAAAGAGGCGTACCTCCTTGACCGTATTTTTGTCTATCGTGAGTCCCGAATAGTAATTAAGCTGTCTGCGCTCCTTTGAATTTCTGCGCATATACATAAAGTTCTTGCGTCGGTACTTGAAATTGATTATCGCAGAGGGGATAGCAAATGCGATAGTCACGAGAGACGCCCACCACGCAACAGTGCTGAGTATTATTATATAGGAAACGATGCTGATTATCGCGCTGACTATCGAGAAGGTCGAGTTGAGAACGTTTATGGGACGAATACTCGCCTCGCGGTTTGCGTTTTCAAGTCGCTCGTAGAAATCGGGCATATCGTAGCTTGAAATGTCAAGCTCTCTCGCCTTTTGCATTATCTTGCGCTTTATGTGATTTGTAACCACCTCACCCGAGGTACGGTTGATTATCGTGTTTATATTGTTTACAAGGCTTCTGAAAAAGAGAAAAGCAAACTGTAAAACGAGAGGGAAAAGAATAAGAGAAAAGGGCGCGACCTCACCGTGAATATTGAGGTGCGTGAGTACGATATAAAGCTTATTTAAGAGATTTGCGCTGATAAGCGAGCCGATAACCGGCATAATTCCGTCAAAGATCGCCATAAACGCCATAAGGAAGAGAAGTGCAGGTCTTGCCTCCCAAACGAGCTTTACTATGTAAAACAGACGCGAGAAGAAGCCTCCGATCACCTTTTTAAGATAAGAGGGAACCTCCTTCAGCGATTTCGGAGGCGGCTCTTTCAGTTTTTCTATCATTATGCGATGATCGGGCATTCCGAATTTCTGATCCATTTTTACTCCTTTTCTATGCACAAAACAGTACTTATACTTAAAAAATATACACCCTATTTTACCACGATTTGCTAAAAGTGTCAAGATAGGGTGTTATTTTGTTTATGCTGTGGTTTTTTCCGAAAGTATAACGGAAACGTTCACTGTTCGTCCGTTTCTCATTACGGTTACGATGATCTTGTCGCCGACCTTTGACGCCGAAAGAATGCTTCGTATAGAATCTCCGCTTTCGACCGTCAGATAGTTGCCTTTTTCATCGGATAGACGGTATATACGGTCTCCGTACTGAAGAACTCCGTCCGAGTCCTCGGCGTATTTTATATCGCTGTCAACGCCAACGACGTAAACTCCGGGATAAATGGTCGTTCCCCATCTTCCGGACGAAGCGCTTGCATAGTCGGCAAGCTCTGGGAATTTTGAGAATACGGTGCGGTAGTTAGAGGATGTTACCTGCGCGTAGTCGATGCCGATTTCGGGTCTGCCCGAAACGTATCCCTTGCTTGCAAGCTGGGAAACTACGTCAATTACGGTGTCGATCGGTATTGCAAAGCCGATTCCCTCAACGTCAACGTCAGATATTTTTGCATTGACTATTCCGATAAGCGATCCGTTTATATCGAAGAGTCCGCCACCCGAATTTCCCGAGTTTACAGCGGCGTTTATCTGCATAAGCACCATATTCGAGCCTTCTACCGAGATAGAGCGCTCAAGCGAGGAAAGTATTCCGTCTGTTACCGTGCTTGTCAGATATCCGAGAGGATTTCCGATAGCAATTACCGTTTCACCGAGCATAAGCTTGCTTTTTTCGGTGTTTCTTGCGGTTATGGGACGTGTAGTGCTGCCTTCGGGAATAGTGATTTTAAGAAGTGCAAGATCGGTTGCAGGGTCTGTTGCCATACCCTCGGCGAAATACGAGCTTCCGTCTGTAAAGGTGACCTTTATAGTGGTAAATCCCTCTACCACGTGATTACAGGTGACAACGTAACCGTCAGACGTCCAGAGTACTCCGCTTCCGGTGCTTGCAAGCGAGGTGGCAGAGCTGTCGGTGTAAGCCTGAATGAGAAGAGAAGAATCGTATGCCGCGTAGGTTGCCTTCGTAAGCTCGCTCGCGTTTACGTCAAGATCGCTCATATTTACGGTTATATTCGTGCCTCCGAGAGTACCTATCTCGCTTTCGTTATAATTTGAGGAGTCCAAAAGGCCGCCAAGCAGCTTGCACGCTGAATAGATACCGAGCGAGATCGCTCCGATAATAATTGCCGCGGCAAGTGCGAGTACGCCAATGCGCCAGAACGGGGAAGAGCGCTTTTTCGGCTTGCTCTTTTCGTCCTCGCTCGTAGCCACAGGCTCGCCTTGCGTGCTTTCAGACTCTGTAATGTCCTCGGTGCAGCAGACGTCACCCGTTTCAATTTCTTCGGTAACTTCTTTAATTTCTTCGGATATTTCCGCGTTTTTCGAGGTGTGATTATCAAATTCACCGTTCATAATAACTTATCTCCTGATCGGTTGCATAGGGTTTTGCGCCAAATGATTTTTATGCTTATTTGGTAGAATACTTGTAAGTGGTTTTCTGAGTGTAGGTCTCGCCTGCTTTAAGCACTACCGAGGGAAAATCCTTCTGGTTGGGCGAGTCGGGACGTGCGCAGCACTCCATACATACGCAGCCTCTCGGCTTCTGAACGTACTTTCCGTAGAAGGGGTTATCCTGATCCATACGGTTTCCTGCGTAGATCTGAACTCCGTCCTCGGTGGTGTAAACGTCAACGTTTATGCCGGTCTTCTTCGAGTAAAGGGTAACGGCAGGAGCGTCCGCTTCAGAGTGGTTGAGTACCCAGCAGTGGTCGTATCCGCCGCCGCGGCTGAGCTGAATGTCGTCAAACTTATCGATGTCCTGACCGATTGTCTTGGTCTTTCTGAAATCGAAGTAAGTGTTTTCAACGTCCGCAACGCCGATCGGAATGAGAAGATCGTCAACTGCTACGAACTTGTCTGCGTCGATAGTAAGCTCCTGATCGAGAATGGTCTCGCCGCAGCCCGAGATGCAGAAATAGCTGTGGTTAGTCATCGAAATAACGGTGTCCTTGTCGGTAGTTGCCGCGTAGTCGATGGTGAATGCGTTGTCGCTCGTAAGAGTGAAGGTGACTGCGATGTCGAGCTTTCCGGGGTAACCCTCCTCGCCGTCCTCCGAAATAAGGGTGAAGGTAGCCCACGCCTTGTTTTCGTCCTCTGCAACCTCTTTGAGAGTCCATACTCTTACGTCATAGCCGATATTTCCGCCGTGAAGGTGAGTAACGCCTCTCTCGTTCTTTGCGAGAGTGTACTTTTCGCCGTTGAGGTAGAAAATACCGTCCTTGATACGGTTTGCGTATCTTCCAACGGTAGAGCCCTGATGCTCGGTGTCGGTGAGATAGCCTTCGAGCGTGTCAAATCCGCCGATGGTCTGAACTCCCTTGTAGTTTATGTCGGCAATTCTTGCTCCATACTCGATAAGAGTGACAGTCATATCACCCTTTTTAAGTACGCAGCAGTCAACGTTTGTGCCGTCGGGCATAGTGCCGAAATTCTTTCTTACAGTACTCATTTTAAATCCTGCCTTCCGCGCGTTGCGCGCTTGAATGATATTATTTACAAGATTATACAATATTTTTTCGCGCTTGTCAATCAAAAAAGAGGCTTTTCCGAAGAAAAACCTCTTTAAAAGTGCTGATATTGTTTATTTCATCGCCTTTTTTGCCATTCCGGGCGCTTGACTTGCGTCGAGAACCTTGTGAATATACTCTTCATTCTTGTACACAAAATCAGAGAAAGCGGAAAGGCACTTATTCTTTTCGTCCTCGTTTTCTCCCACGCTTGCTATGATGCAGTCTGCGTAGAGATGGAGGTATTTCGTGTGGAAGGAAAGATATTCCCAAGACCTTTTCCCAGCCGCTGAGCAGGGCGAAATTCGCCTCTACCTCCTTCGGGGAAACGAGCTTGTTTCTTACGTACTCAGGCTCGGTATATTTTTTAGACATATCAAGCTCGTCGTAGCTTGTGGTGTAGGTTCTCGATATGGGCGCGAACATAAGAACAAAGCGGTCGGGACTCTTCAGCTTTTCCTTGATGGGCGCCCACAAAAGGTCGAAATAGACGAGGAACACTATCTTCGTGTCGATTCCTTTTTTGGTAAGAAGCTCGTCTGCCTCGTTGAGCATCATTACGAAATAATCGGAGGGACGCTCGACGCACGCCTTACATTCACAGTTGTTGTTAGAGCTGTCCGCAAGCCAGAAATGAAGGTGTTTGACGTCACGATTTTCCTCGCAGTACTCGGCAATTTTTGAGGTTATAGCGGCGCGGACCTCTTTGTTTGAATAGCAGAGATTTGTGTTGAGCGGAACGTTGTGATGGAATTTCCTCTCGCCGCCCACCATTGCAAGATAATCCTTGATATTTTCGGGTATCGTAGGATCTGCCAGCTTTTCCCAGCTGTCGCCTGTGATGCCAAAGGGCTCACACGTCCAGCCGTGTCCGACCTTGTGAAGAAGGAGTCCGCGCTTTTTTATCTCGTTTGTGAGAGACGAGACGATAGAATCAATGTTCTCGCGCGTGATGTTTTCGGGCGCACAGTACGGATTATAGGTGTGATCGTACCAGATTCTGAAAAAGTGCGTAGGTCTGAAAAACTGGAAGAAGTATCCGCTCATGCCGACGCGCGGTATCCATTTTATCATATTGAGAACGTGCTCGTACGAGGTTGCGCCCTCGATACAAATTGCTCTGTGTCTGTACGACGCCTTTTCCGCTACGCTCACGTTAAGAGAGTCTATTTTGAAGGAGGGAATTACCTCCCCGTCGTCGGTCGGTCTTACCCACGCAACACCGACCTCGCGCAGGAAACGGTATGCAGCAATAAGCACTGCTCTCGAGTTGCACCCTGTGATGATTCCTGCGTTATTTTCAACGCTTATATAAATTGCATCGTCGAGCTTTTTGTCGGTAGTCACGGGATTTTAGAGGCAAAGCTCTCGCTCTCGCCGATCCATATTACCCCCTGCACGCCCTCGTCGTAATCGGGGTATGAGCGTATGTCAAGAAAGAGGGTATCGTCGATAGCCTGAGACAGCGGTAAAGCTCGTCTGCGGCGTAATTTACAGTATCGTTTTTGCCGATCTTTGCAATAATTATCTGTGTCATTTTGCGTTCTCCTCAGATAAAAATAAGAATGTGTAGATAAAAGAAAAAAGAAGATTTTTTGTCAAAAAGCTTCTTTTTTGTAAATACTGTTTCCGTAAATATCGGTTCCGACGAAAAGAGGGAAATCCTCAAATTCGAGCGCACGGATAGCCTCGCAACCGAGATCGTCGTACGCTACCGTTTCTGCGCTTTTTATGTGTGATGTCGCGATCGCTCCCGCACCGCCGATTGCGACGAGATATAGCGCTCCGTTTCGTACCTGTGCCTCTGTGACAGCCTCGCTACGCTCGCCCTTGCCGATCATAGCGGCAAGTCCGAGGTCGAGAAGTCTGGGCGAAAAAACGTCCATTCTCGACGAGGTGGTAGGACCGCACGATCCGATAGAAAGCCCGTTTTTCTCGGGGGTAGGACCTGCGTAGTAAATAGCCGCGTCCTTTATGTCAAAGGGGAGATTTTCGCCGCTGTCAAGCGATTTTATCATTCTCGCGTGCGCTGCATCTCTTGCAGTATAAACCTTGCCCGAAAGGAGAATTTTGTCTCCTGCGCGCAGATCCTTTGCTATCTCCCTGAGCTTTGAAACATTGACCTTGATCATTGGCTGTTTCCTTTTTAGTTTTAGTAAAAGTTTTTTGAAGCTTAAAGGGACAAAGCCCCTTGGCTTAAAGTATCATTACGCCCTTTTCAGCACATTCCTCGCGAACGTCGTCGGGCCATACGGACGACTGTACCTCGCCGATATGCGCCTTGCGAAGGAAGAACATACACATTCTCGACTGACCGATACCGCCACCGACAGTATAGGGAAGCTTGCCCTCAAGGAGTGCCTTGTGGAAGGGAAGCTCGGCTCTCTCGGGACAGCCTGCGATCTCAAGCTGCTTGAGAAGCGACTTTTCGTCAACTCTTATACCCATCGAGGAAAGCTCAAGCGCAATATCAAGAACGGGATAATATACGATAATATCGCCGTTGAGATTCCAGTCGTCGTAGTCGGGTGCGCGTCCGTCGTGCGGCTTGCCCGATTTCAGAGCGCCGCCTATCTTCATAATAAATATAGCGCCGTATTCCTTTGCCGCGAGATACTCTCTTTCCTTGCCCGTCTTGTCGGGATAGCGGTCCTCAAGCTCCTGCGAGGTGATGAAGGTGATATGCTCGGGGAGGAGTCTGCCGATAAACTGATAATCGTCCGTTATGTAGTTTTCGGTGTGACGGAGTGCGCGGTAGATTCTGTTTACCGTGAGCTTTAAAACCTCCTCGGTACGCTCCTCGGAGGTGATAACTCTCTCCCAGTCCCACTGGTCAACGTATATCGAGTGAATGTTGTCGGTCTCCTCGTCACGACGGATAGCCGTCATATCGGTGTAGAGACCCTCGCCCGGCTCAAATCCGTAGTATGCAAGCGCAGAACGTTTCCATTTTGCAAGCGAGTGGACTATCTCGCAGTCCTTTCCGCTCTCAAGAAGATCGAAGCTTACGGGACGCTCGTATCCGTTGAGAGTATCGTTAAGTCCCGATGAGGATTCAACGAATATCGGCGCGGAAACACGGGTAAGATTTAACTGTATTGCGAGGTCTCTCTCGAAAAAGTCCTTTACCTTTTTTATTGCAGACTGTGTCTGACGCAGGTTAAGCTCAGAGCGATAGCCCTCGGGAATGTATAATTTAGACATAAAAATCAGTCCTTTCGACGTTTAACTGAAAATAATGATTCATTATAACACATTTTTCCGAAATTGTCAATAAAAATGCGCGAAAAAATACGAAAACTCTTGACATACGCGTCCGTCACGATTATAATATCAACAAGCAGTCAGCTTTTCTTTTATGATATGATAGGAGATTCAAAAGAATGTTAGTTATTTTTTCGGGTTGCTCGGGAGTCGGAAAGAACACAGTTATAAACAAGCTCATTTCCGAAAATGACAGCTACGGCATAATGCCCACCTACACCACAAGAGACAGACGACCCGGCGAAAAGGACGGCGTTCCGTACTATTTTCTTACCGACGAGCAGTTCGAGGCGAAGATAGAAAGCGGCGAGTTCTACGAATACGAAAGAGTGCACAATCATTATTACGGCACCTCGAGAAAGCTTCTCGCTGAAAGCGTTGCGAGCGGTAAAACTCTTATGAAGGATATCGACGTTAACGGTGCTGTGAATCTTTCCAATATACTTAAAAACGACGTCAAGACAGTACCTCTTTTCCTCTACGTTGAAAGCGCAGACGTTCTCGTTGAGCGCCTTATCGGAAGAGGCGAGAAGGATATCGAGCTTAGACTCAAGAGATACGAGTTCGAGATGTCCAAGATAAACTGCTACTCCTACATTATAGATAATAAGTCTCTCGAGGACACCTCCAAGATGGTGGACTCGCTTATAAAGCTCGAAAAGAGCGGCGAAAAAATACTTTCCAATATTAAGAAAGAGGATATTTCCGCGGAAAAGATTGCCGAGGCGCTCAAGCTTTACGAGAGCGGAGAATATCCCGAGCCCGTAAAGGTCAGCGTGTGTGACGGAAAGTTCGTCATTACCGAGGGCGTTGAGAGATATATCGCTTCGCTCAAGGCAGATAAAACGGTTGCAAAGGATCTCGTTCTTGTCAGCGAGAGTTTTGAGGCAAACGACGATTTTTACAGCCTCGTTTAATAAAAAGCAAAAACGACTTGCAAAAGCAAGTCGTTTTTTATGCCGGTGGCGGGGGTCGAACCCGCACCCCGTTGCCGGGACCGGATTTTGAGTCCGGCGCGTCTGCCAGTTCCACCACACCGGCGAAGTTACTTCGGTATTATAGCACAGACTTTCAAAAAAATCAACACTTTTAAAAATTTTTTTATTTTTTCTTAAAAATACTATTGACAAATCGATTTTGCTCTGCTATAATGCAAAGGTACTCAGCGAGAGCGCTATGCTACTATGGCTCAGTTGGTAGAGCGCGTCCTTGGTAAGGACGAGGTCCCCGGTTCGAATCCGGGTAGTAGCTTAAACGAAAAACACACCCAAGCGGGTGTGTTTTTTTGTTTAAAATTACTCTCGCTTCAAATCGGGTTTTGCGAGCGAAGCGAAGCAAAGACCGGTTCGTGGTTCCTCGAACGCAGTGAGAGTATCCGGGTAGTAGCTTAAAATAAAAAGCAACCCAAACGGGTGTGTTTTTTTCGCTTTTCCTCTTGACACCGCGAAAGACGCGTGATATAATCATTTTCGTCGGTTTTCGACAAAAATTCACACTAAGAGGCAGTTTATGTGCGTCAAAAAACGGCTTTTTTATACTTTGTTCTTAATAGCGTTTGCGAGTGCGGCAGTTCTTGGAAACGCCTTTTTTGTAAACGCAGAGGAGATCGGATCTGTGGCAAGTGCGTTCTCTTCGGGAATTGGCACGAAAAACGATCCGTACGTTATAAAAACTTCGGCTGAGCTTGAGTTCTTTGCTGAAAGCGTGAACAACGGAAATTCGTACGAAGGTAAATATATAGTGCTTGGCGCTGATATTATAATGAACGACGAGACCTTTGCTTTTGATTCTGACAGCGGACTTGTGAAGATAACAGACTCGGATAATACTGTATGGCTCGGATCGGGTGTGCGTGGCGATAAAAGCGGAGGAAATGCTACGTTTGACAATACTCCGAGCGAGATCGGCGCGTTTTACGAAAGTCCGTATTCCCCTGAGCGCGTATCTTATGGTGGCGACCTTCTGAGACATACTCCGATAGGAAAGAAAACCCAACCGTTTTCCGGATATTTTGACGGTTGCGGATATACTGTAACGGGACTTTGCTGTATAGAGCCGATAAAAAATTTCATCGGACTTTTCGGATATACAGAAGGCGCATCCATCAGGAATGTTACACTTGAAAATTCCTGCATCTGCGGCAATTCTTCTGTTGGCGCAATAGTTGGAAATCTTGTGGATTCACATATTACCTCGTCTGCCTCGGACGCTAGCGTGGTGGGAGGGGGAATCCTCGGAGGAGTGGTTGGTCATCTTCTCGATTCGGATCTTTCCGAATGCTACAATCTTGGTGCGATCATCGGATCTGAAAAGGTCGGCGGAGTAGTCGGCGTGAATCAGGGCGACGTTACGAATTCATACAACGCAGGACTCGTTTGTGCCGATGCGCTTGTCGGAGGTATAGCCGGACAAAATATTGGACGGATAAGCACGTCATACAATCTCGGAAAAGTATTCGCACTGCGCGATTTTGGCGCAATATCCGGGTCCGGTGAGAATGGAATACAAAATTCCTTTTATATAAACGGATCGCTCGGTGAGGACTGTGACGGAATGACAGATGCTCAGATGAGAGATGCCGACACCTACGATGGCTTTGATTTTACGTCGGTCTGGACTCTTGACGATAACCCCTCGTATCCGTACCCGACGCTTGTTTCTGTAAGTCACATCTATAAAGAACATATCCACACGTATAAAAACGATTGTGACGTTTCGTGCGACAGCTGCGGTTACGAAAGAAAAATAAGCCATTCTTACGGCTCGGAGCTTCAGAAGGATGAAAGCGCGCACTATTTAGTGTGTAGCGTATGCGGTAATATAGGAAAGGTCAGTGCCCATAAATACGACGATGCTTGCGACAGTATCTGCAACGAATGCTCGTTTGACAGAAACGTTTATCACGATTTTTCTGCTGCTTGGTACTCGGATAGCAAGTGTCACTGGAACGAATGTACACGCTGCGGCGAAAGAATAAATGAAGGCGCTCACGAGGGCGGCAAGGAAGCAACCGAGGGAAGCCCCAAGACCTGTAAGATATGCTCGTATATTATCGAGCCCGCTCTCGGTCATAAGCACTCCTATACAGGCAAGTGGCTCAGTAGCGACGATGGGCATTATAAGGAGTGTGAGTGCGGTCAGAAAAGCGACCTTTCTCCGCACGAATGGGACTCGGGAACTATCACAAAATTTCCCACCGCTGATAACCCCGGAACGTACACTTATAAGTGCGACGTATGTGCGCGAAAGCGTGTTGAATACGTTGAAGATATTACAGATATAATCTATCCCGACAACGAAGAAACGGACGCTTCTGACGGCGATACAAGTGAGGAAATACTTCGCGAAAATAACGTCTATCCTATCGAGGAAAACGATAAAAATATCAGCCTTGCGCTCAGCATAGGAGCGCTCGTTATAGGACTTCTCAATCTTGTAATGTTTGCCGTAATTATCGTGATTTTGTTAAAGAAAAATGAAAACGGAAGGAATAAATAATTCCTTCCGTTTTTCTGTTTTTATAAGGTGTGACTCATATACTCATTGCCATCAAGATCCTTCCACGTAAAGCGTCCGTTTTCGAGCGTCATATACGAGTGCGGCGAGTTCTCCTTGGGTATGGAAACAGAGCCGGGATTCATATAAATATTCTCTCCGAATTTTTCGCATTTCGGGACGTGCGTGTGTCCGTGAAGAAGAACGTCTCCGCTTGAGATCGGCGGCGGATTCTGAGTGTTGAAAACGTGTCCGTGGGTGATAAATACGGTTTTTTCGCCCTGCGAAAGAAGAGCGTAGTCAGCGAGAATAGGGAAGCTAAGCACCATCTGATCGACCTCGGTATCGCAGTTTCCTCTGACGCAAAGAAGCCTGTTCTTCATGGGATTCAGCATTTCGATAACCTTCTTGGGTGCATATCCCTCGGGGAGATCGTTTCTCGGTCCGTGATAGAGAATGTCTCCAAGAATTATCATTTTGTCCGCACCCTCGCGCTCAAGGGCGCAAAGGAGCTTTTCGCAGTAGTATGCGGAGCCGTGTATATCTGAAGCAATGAGAAATTTCATATAAATATCCTTTCAAGGTGACTTTTTTACATTATAAACCGCTGTGGCGTCCTTGTCAAGCGCTTTTTTCGCTTTGTACTGCGCAACTCCCGATTTTTTCAAAAAAGTGTGAAGAAAAAGTTAATTCGTTTAAAGAACTATTGAAATTATTTGAAATATATTATATAATATGTTGTTAAATTCGATATTTCTGCGTTTTTCACATTTTTTCGCTTGAAACGGGCGAAAAAACGCGGAGCAAGGAAGGATAAAACAGTGGAAAGAGTAAGTAAACCCAATTATTATCTCGATATAGCGAGAACAGTTGCAACTAGATCGACCTGCCTGAGAAAGAAATTCGGAGCGGTCATAGTAAACGAGGATACTATCGTATCAACGGGATACAACGGCGCGCCGCGTGGCAGACAGAACTGCGATAAGCTTGGAAACTGTATGCGCGATAAGCTCGGAATTCCGAGAGGAGAGCGCTATGAGCTTTGCAGATCGGTACACGCAGAGCAGAACGCGATAATTGCCGCCTCCCGCGAGCGTATGATAGGCTCAACTCTCTATCTCGCTTGTCTCGACAGTAAGACGGGCGAGCTTGTAGGAGACGTTACCTGTTGTATGATGTGCAAGCGTACCGTTATAAACGCAGGCATTGAAAACGTGGTTATAAAAACCGGAGAAAACGAGTTCAAGACCATTAAGGTCAGAGACTGGATATTAAACGACGACAGTCTTTCGGGAGTATTCGGATACTGATATTTTAAGTCAAAGCAAACTGAAAGGATCGCTAAAAGATGAAAAAGGACTCGACAGTCGAAAAAAAGAATAGCATAAGACCGTGGCTGATCGCGCTTTCGATCGTCCTTTTCGTTCTTCTGATCACCGCGCTCGCATACTTTCTCGAGGGCTATCACCACGTGAGAAGAATATCGTACGATGCAGATAGCGACACGCTTTACGACAAACGTCACGACATTACCTACGTTCGTGCGCCCGAGTGCTATGAGCCGGTAAGACTTTCCAAAAACGCTTACGCAAAGGACGGTGAGCTGAAATACTATCAGCTTGGCTATCTTGATGCAGACGGAAACGAGCAGCTTATTTCGGTTACCGATATGCTTTCGACATCAAGAGACAGCGGATCGGTGATATATTATAATCCGGATACGGTAAAGATGCCCGAGCTTCGCGATTTCGGTGCAAACGTAATATACGCCTGCGACTACTATAACACGCTCGATCAGCTTTCAGAGAGCGAAACGAGAGTGTTCATTGAGTCCTATCTCAAATCAAACGAGGCGTCTGTTATGAGCGCGGACGAATTTTTCACGCTTCGCGTAAGATCGTCCGAATATCCGCATCTTTCTTACAGAATGAATCTTTTCTGGGAAAATGACACCTTTTACGTGCAGGACGTAGTCACAACCAAAACATACGAGCTTCCTGCAAACGCGCAGAGAATATTTGACAAAGAGCGTCTTTCCCTTATTGCAGAGGGTGGATCGAAATGAGTCTTAGGATAGTACCTTTTGAGGAAAAATATCTCGACTCTATCTGCGAAATAGAGAACGCAAGCTTTAGTGATCCGTGGTCGAAAAACGCATTTTGCGACTTTTCCTCGTCAATATACGCGATATACCTCGCGCTTGACGGCGAAAACGACATTTGCGGATATATCGTTGCTTCCTTTATCTCTCCCGAGTGTGAGATATTAAATCTTGCTGTGTCGCCCTCGTTCAGAAGAAGAGGAATCGCAGACAGTCTCCTTGAATTTCTCTTTGAAGAGGCGAAAAGAAGAGACTGCGACACTGTGCTTCTTGACGTGAGAGCGTCAAATACGCCTGCAATATCTCTTTATGAAAAGCACGGCTTTTACAAGGTGGGCGTGCGCAAAAGATATTATGCGGGTCCGGTCGAAGATGCACTACTGATGGACAGAAATTTATAAGTAAGAGGGAATTTATATGAAAGATAAACTTTACAATATTTTACAGAAGATCGGAGCACTTTTTCTGCTTAATATAGCCGTTATACTCGTATATCTGCTCATATCTCTTTTCTTTAAAATACCCGTTGTGCGTGAGCTGCTTGAGAGACATACCGACTCGTTCGTTCTTGTAATCGTGCTTTTGCGCGTTTACTGCATAGCCTACTACGTCATTCTTGCTTTGGCAATATTTAAAAACGCGTCGGCAAAAAGAGCGTTTCTGAATGCTACCGCGGAGAGTGGGTACACCCTTCGTGACGGAGCGCTTGATTATTTTAAAAACTATTTTATGAGCGATACTCTTGCAGTAGCGACGGTGTCGGTGATAGCGTATGCGCTCCTCGGAATGCTCGATATAGGTTTTGTAAAGCTTTTGTTTCTTCCGCAGCTTGCACTTTTCGGCTTCTTTTCGAACGGTGCGTGTGTAGTATATCTTGTACTGACTCTTGCGCTCAACTTCGTTTTAACGCTCGCGGCGCAGTATATCTGGGATAAAAACAGACTCGGAAGTCGCAAAGACGCTAATTGACACTCTAAAAGAAAGGTAATAAGATGCTTATTATTGCATTTGAGTCCTCGTGTGACGAAACTTCGGTTGCAGTTGCCGAGATCGACCAGAATAAATACGAAATACGCTCGAATATCGTTGCCTCGCAGATAGAAATGCACACCCTTTACGGCGGTGTCGTTCCCGAGATAGCGAGCAGAGCGCATACCGAGGCTATATCGAGACTGACATACGAGGCACTCGATAAGGCAGGCGTTACCCCCGAGGAAATAGACCTCGTTGCGGTCACGTCAAACCCCGGACTTATCGGAGCGCTGCTTGTCGGAGTCGGCTTTGCAAAAGGCTTTGCCGCTGCATACAACAAGCCGATAGTAGCGGTAAACCACATTAAAGGACATACCGCGGCGGCGTATTACGCGCACGAAGGTCTTAAAGCACCCTTTTTCGCGCTCGTTGCTTCGGGCGGACACACCTCCCTTATCGACGTAAAGAGTCCGTCTGAATATATTACGGTCGGAAGAACGCGCGACGATGCGGCAGGAGAAGCCTTTGATAAGGTTGCAAGAGTGCTTGGCATCGGTTATCCGGGCGGCGCAGTTATGGATAAGCTCGCTTACGAGGGCGATCCGAAGGCGATAAAGCTTCCGAGTCCCGCACTTGCAGACTCGATAGATTTCTCGTTCAGCGGTCTTAAAACTGCCGTTATAAATTACGTTAATACCGCAAGGCAAAAGGGCGTTGAAATATCGCACGCCGATATTGCCGCTTCCTTTACCGCTTCGGTGGTTGGCGCGATAATAAAGAATCTTGAAAAGGCACACGGGATATACGGCTACGAGACTCTCGTTATCGCAGGAGGAGTTGCCGCAAACTCGCATCTTCGCGCGGCGGCAGAAAAGCTTGCCGAGAGACTCGGCGTACGCCTTTGTTTCCCTGATAAATCGCTTTGCGGAGACAATGCCGCGATGATAGCCGCTCAGGCTTATCACGAATTTTGCGCGGGAAATATGGCTGACAGCACGCTTAACGCGTATTCCTATCAGGAGACCTGAAATTTTTGGTGATTTCGACAAATTTTTCGCGGCATAATGACGTCAAAAACGCCTGAAAATGTATATTTTTCTGTATATACAAAAACCGAAAAGATTTATTCCACCCATAAAATTATGGTAAAAAATGCACTCTTTCCACAAAAAATGCCTTAAAATCGGTACTTGTTGTGGAAAACTCTGTGGATACTGTGGATAATTTACACTTTTCACACATAAGAAAATTATACCAAAAAACTGTATGCAATTTGCACAAAAGCAATTTTGAATATTTAATCCAAATCAATATAAGAGAGGTAAAAAAACAATGGAAAACATGGTAAACGTAAAGGAAAAGTACAGTAGCGAGATCGATAGCGCGGTAGAAAAGTACAGAGCGCTTCTCGAATCTCAGCTTGCGAGAGTTGAGCGCATCAACGCGTCCAAGGAAACCGTTGATTATAAGAGTCTCGACAAGATAATAATCGGCGTTTGCGGCGGAGACGGAATCGGTCCCGTTATCACAGGCGCGGCTATGAAGGTTCTTGAGTACCTTCTCGACGGCGAAGTCAAAAAGGGGAAGGTAGAGTTTAGAGTTATCGACGGACTTACCATTGAAAACAGAGCGGCGCAGAACAAGGCTATTCCCGAGGACGTTCTCGAGGAGCTTAAAAAGTGCACCGTTATACTTAAAGGACCGACCACTACTCCCCGTGCAGGCGATCCGTGGCCGAATATCGAGAGCGCAAACGTTGCAATGAGAAAGGAACTCGATCTTTTTGCAAACGTACGTCCCGTAAAGGTGCCCGAAAAAGGAATCGACTGGACCTTCTTCCGCGAGAATACCGAGGGTAGCTACGCGGTTGGAAGCCAGGGTGTGAACGTTTCCGACGATCTCGCACTCGATTTCTGCGTTACCACCACCGAGGGAACAGAGAGAATCGCACGTCTTGCATTTGAGTTCGCACGCGCAAACGGCAAGAAGAGAGTTTCGATAGTTACCAAGGCAAACGTTATCAAGACCACCGACGGTAAGTTCCTGCGCATCTGCGAGGAGATCGGTAAGGAATATCCCGAGATAACTACCGACGAATGGTTCATAGATATTATGACCGCAAAGCTCGTTGACGAGAAGCGCCGTACCGATTTCCAGGTATTCATTCTTCCTAACCTCTACGGTGACATCATTACCGACGAGGCGGCAGAGTTCCAGGGCGGCGTAGGTACTGCGGGAAGCGCTAACATCGGTAAGAAGTACGCAATGTTCGAGGCTATCCACGGAAGCGCACCCAGAATGGTCAAGGAAGGACGCGCTAAGTACGCAGATCCTTGCTCGACTCTCCGTGCCGCAGCACTCCTTCTTTCGCACATCGGATACCAGAGCGAGGCGGACAGACTTTCCGCGGCGCTTGACAAGTGTATGTTCACCGAGAAGAAGCTCGTCGTTACCGGTAGAGATACGGGTGCTACCTGCGAGCAGTTTGCAGATTACGTTACCGAGACTCTCAAGTCTCTCTGATAAAATTAAGAAAACGGAGATAATTATATGTCAAAACCGATAAAGGGCATTGACTTTAACAGAAAAAACGAGATACCTCAGGCGGTTATCAACCGCCTTCCGAGGTATTACAGATATTTAAGTCATCTTGTTTCAAAGGGCGAATACAGAATCAGCTCGCTCGCTCTGTCCAGACTTATGGGTACGACTGCGTCCCAGATACGTCAGGATCTTAACTATTTCGGCGGCTTCGGTCAGCAGGGATACGGATACAACACCAAAAATCTCTGCGATCGCATCGGCGATATTCTCGGAAACAACGATTGCTACAATACTATTATAATAGGAGCGGGAAATCTCGGTCGCGCTATTGCGACGTCGTCCTCGTTTGCTCATACCGGAATGTTCCTTAAGGGACTTTTCGACGTAAAAAGCGAGCTTATCGGCGAGATGGTAAACGGATGCGAGATAAGACATTTTGACGATATCGACGATTTCTTTGCAGGAAACAGAGTTGACGTTGCAATTCTTGCGCTTCCGTCCGAGGCGGCAGTATCGGTTGCAAAGAAGCTCGTTGACCTCGGAATTCAGGGAATCTGGAATTTCTCCGAGGCAGAGCTCGATGTTGATCCGACGAAGGTTGCGCTCAGAGACGTGCATCTTGTTGACTCCTTTATGACTCTTTGCTTCGACGTAAAGAGAAACGAACAAAAAAACTGATCTAAGAAAGACGGATAGTATGATACTTAACGTAGAATTCGGAAACGGAGTTATATCTCTTCCCGAAAAGACTCTCGATATTCTCGGCAGAGCGTCCGAGCTTGAAATAAAGCTTCTTCTCCTTATATGCTCGAGTAGCGCGCTTCGTGAGGATTTCTCCGTCACGGAGGCGGCAAGTACGCTTTCGGTCGGCGAGGACGAGATAGATCGCGCAATAGCGTTTCTTTCGGGCGCAGGTCTTGTTACCGTAAATAACGGCGAGAAGAAAAATATCTCGGTCCGCGTGAAGAAATCGGGCGGAGCGGCAGTGACAGTTGTAAAGTCGGGAAATGATACCCCCGTATATACAGGACCTGAGATCGAGGAGATATTCAGACAAAACGATAAGCTCGGCGGACTCGTTGACACCTGTCAGAGAATACTCGGCAAGATGTTTACTCTTGTTGAAATAAACAGAATAATCGCTCTGTACGATCTTTACAGACTTGACAGAGAATATATTGAAAAGCTTTCAAATTACGCGGTAAGTATCGGAAAACCGTCTGTGCCGTACGTTGATAAAATGGCGCGCGAGCTTTATGAGCAGGGTATAACCACCGCAGAAAGTCTTGAAAAGAGACTTTCCGAGCTTACAAGAGCGCACACTCTTGAATCGTTCGTGCGCAGACTTTTCGGTCTTGGCGAGAGAAAGCTGACCGCAAAGGAAAACAAGTTTATCGAGCAGTGGGTATCCTTTGAATATCCCGAGGATATGATAGAGCTTGCTTACGAAATAGCGGTAGATAATGGCACTGACAATTATTTCCCTTATATGAATAAGGTGCTGACTAATTGGCGAGACGCAGGTCACAAGACTTCGGAGGCGGTAATTGAGTCGATAGAGAAATACAGACTCGCTAAAAAGGACTCCAAGGGAACTCCTCAAAGCGAAATAGAACAAGCGATACTTATGAGCTCCAAGCTTAGAGCAAAAAAGCAGCTTGAAGGAAAAAAGGATAACTAATACATAAAATACAGATTCATACGGAAGGAAAATGCTAAAATGGCGTATAATAGCGAAGCATTTAAAAAGGTTATGGACGACTACGCCGCAAAACGCGCGGCGGCAATAGATGAGGCAAACAGACGTCTTGACGACGTTATTGAAAAATGCCCCGAAATAAAGATGATAGATACCGCTCTTGCAGGTACCGGCGTTGCTATAATGGAGGCTATCTCCTACGGTCGCGACGGTATTGAAGAGAGAATAAATAAAATAAGAAAGAATAACGAGGAGCTTCAGATGCAAAGAGCAGACTGCCTCTCGCTTCTCGGCTATCTCCCTGACCACACCGAGCCTCATTTTGAGTGTAGCGAGTGTAAGGATACGGGATACGACTCGAACGCGCGTCTCTGCAAGTGCTTCAAAAAGGCGCTTATGCTTGAGACCTGCCGCCGCTCGGGACTTGGACGTCTTGTTGACATTCAGACCTTTGACAGCTATTCTCTTGAATATTTTGAGTACGATAAGGACGTTTACGAGAATATGAGCGACGTTTTTGCCTTCTGCAAGAACTACGCGGAGACATTCTCGTCAAAGAGCGAAAACCTTATGCTTATCGGAAATACCGGACTCGGAAAGACGCATCTTTCCACTGCTATTGCAGGTAAGGTCATCGAGCGCGGATTTGACGTTTGCTACGATACCGCAACCAACGTCTTTACCTCATTTGAAAATGAAAGATTCGGTAAGGAAAGCTCTAAATTCGCAACTCCTACCGAAAGATATTTCAGCTGCGATCTTCTTATTATTGACGACGTGGGAACAGAGGCGGTAACACAGTTTACTATCTCCGCTCTCTACAATCTTATAAACACGAGAGCGATAAACGAAAAGCAGATAATGCTCAGCACCAACCTCACTCTTGAGGAAATGAAGAAAAAGTACGGAGACAGAATCGCTTCGAGACTTTTCGGAGAGTCTATCGTGCTTCAGTTTACGGGTAAGGATATACGCCTTCAAAAAATAGGTGTGAACTGATATGAATTTTTGCGATAAATTCAAGTTTGTCGAGGAAAAGGGTGTCGGAATATTCAGATCGGAGAATATATCGTCACCTCACGCCTTTTCGACGCGCCTTGGAGGTGTGAGCGAGGGCGAGCCGTTCAGATCGCTTAATCTCTCGTACGACAGAGGCGATCCGAATGAAAACGTGGATAAGAATTTCGATATATTCACCTCGCTTTTTGATTCCGATAAGGACAGCCTCGTCTGGTCGGGACAGATACATTCCGTAAACGTTTTAAAAGCCACGTCAAGCGACAAGGGAAAGGTCTATAACTGCTACGACGGATTCGTAACGAGCGATAAGGGAATTATCCTTTCCGTCTCGGTTGCGGACTGCACACCGATACTCCTTGAGGACAGGGAAAACGGTGTCATCGGTGCGCTTCACGCGGGTTGGAGAGGTACTGTCGGCGGTATCGCGCGCGTTGGAGTTACTAAAATGACAGAGCTTGGCGCGGACGCAAAAAAGATAAACGTAGCAATAGGAGCGTGTATTCACGACTGCTGCTACGAGGTCAAAGAGGATTTTTATAATTCTGTGGCAGAGATCGCAGGACACGATTTTGCCGCAAGACATATAAAAAAGGACGCCTTCGGCGTCATGCACGCAAATATCGTTGCAATGAACTGCGAAATACTGCTTTCGAGCGGCATTCTGCCCGAAAACATCAGCATTTCTTCGAGATGCACCTGCTGTGAAAGTGATCTTTTCTTTTCGCACAGAGCGTCAAAGGGTGTTCGCGGCGGTATGAAAGCGGCAATAATGCTTAAATAAGTTACACATACAGATAAATGAAAGGTACGGTCAAAATCAATGATTCAAATTGAAAACCTTGTGAAAAAATACGGAGATAAAACTGCCGTTGGAGGAATCAGCTTCTCGGTAGAGGAAGGTGAAATAGTAGGATTTCTCGGTCCTAACGGAGCGGGAAAGACGACAACTATGAGCATAATAACCGGTTGTCTTTCGGCAACGTCGGGAAGAGCGCTCATTAACGGAGTTGACATTCTTGAAAATCCGATAGAGGCAAAGCGCAATATCGGTTATCTTCCCGAGCAGCCGCCCCTTTACCTTGAAATGACGGTAAAGGAATATCTCAACTTCATTTACGATATGCGCTCCTGCAAGCTTGACAGAGAGAAGCATCTCAAGGATATATGCGACACAGTCAAGATAAGCGACGTTTTAAACAGAGTTATCCGCAATCTTTCCAAGGGATACAGACAGAGAGTCGGCATAGCGCAGGCGCTCGTTGGCAACCCGAAGGTCATCATCTTCGACGAGCCGACAGTAGGTCTTGACCCGAAGCAGATAATCGAGATAAGAAATCTTATCAAGGCGCTTGGAAAAAATCATACCGTTATTCTTTCGACACACATTCTGCCCGAGGTTCAGGCTGTGTGCGACCGTATCGTAATAATAAATAAAGGAAAGATAGTTGCCAACGAAAAGACCGAAAACATTTCGAAGATAATAGACGGCAACCGCAGACTCAGTGTTAAGGTGTGCGGACCTCAAAAAGAGGTTATCTCGCTGATAAAGTCTATCCCTGGTGTTTCGTACGTTGACGTACTCGGTAATCACGAGCTTGACAGCACCGCTTATCTCGTTGAAAGCGAGCCCGGTATCGACGTCAGAAAATCTCTTTTCAATGCTCTTGCATCCAAAAACTACGCAATGATAGGCATTGAGGCAATGGGAATCAATCTTGAGGACATCTTTATCGCGGTAGTTGATACGCCTGAGGAAAATAAAAAGTCCAGAAAGAGATCGAAAAAGTCTAAATAATCACCCAAAGTAATTAAAAGTCACAAACGAAAGGGATCTTCAAAAATGTTTGCAATATATAAAAGGGAACTGCGTTCCTACTTCGTTTCTCCGATAGGATACATCTTCGTTGCCGCGTTTCTTTGCGTCAGCGGAATACTCTTCTCGGTAACCACAATTCAGGCAGGACAGGCAAGTAACGTCGGAAGCTATTTCTCGCTTCTTCTTATGGTGTTCATTATCGTTCTTCCTCTTCTCACGATGAAGCTTTTCTCGGACGAGAGACGACTCCGCACAGAATCACTCCTTCTCTCCGCACCGATAAGTCTTATGAGTATGGTACTTGCGAAATTCTTCGCGGCTTATACCGTATTTGCAGGAACCTTCCTTTTCTCCTGTCTTGACTTTATCGCCCTCTATTCTCACGGAGAGCCTAATACCGCGATTATACTCGGTAACGTTATCGCAATTTTGCTCGTCGGAGCGGCTTGCATCGCTATCGGAGTGTTCGTTTCCTCGCTTACCGAAAACCAGCTTATCGCGGCACTCGGAACTATGCTCATTATCGCATTCTTTGTGTTCACTACCGTACTTAACTCGTATATCGACAGCTACGTTGTAAGAGCGGTACTCAACTGGGTTTCTATATTCGGCAGATATGCTAACTTCACCTACGGATATTTCGATTTCAGCGCGATACTTTACTATATATCGCTCTCCTTCGTATTCCTTTTTGTGACCGTTCGTATATACGAAAAGCGCCGTTGGAGCTGATCTGATTTGCACGATTATAACAAGCGAAATGGAGACAAAAATGAGATACGATAAATTTGGTAAAAGATCGCTGTTTGCACTCGTTACCTGCGCCGTTCTTGCGGCAGTTATCGCTCTGAACGTTCTCGTTGGATTTATAGCGTCGAGAAACATACTTTATCTTGACCTTACGAAAACCAGCTATACGGACGTTTCCGAGACCTCGGAAAAATACCTTTCCGAGCTTCAGGGTCAGGGCAATGATATAACGATATATTTCCTTGCTGCAAAGGACGAGCTTCAGAATGCGGGATTTGGATACAGCGTTGATTATTCGGGAGATATGGGCGATCTTTGGGGTATGAAGCATATTTACGAGCTTGCCAAGGTATATTCCGAAAAATACGACTTTATAAAGGTCGAGCATCTTGATATAGCAGACGATGCAGAGGTGCTTGAAAAGTACAAGACGAGTATTTCTATGACCTTTAACAAGCAGAGAATAATAGTCGATAACGCAACTCCCGAAAAGGACGAAAACGGAAACGTTGTCCTTGACGAAAACGGAAACGCGATAATTCAGCACGATTTCCGTATGTCGAGCAGAGACTATTTCTATTATTTCGATTCCTCTACCTACTACGCGTTCGGATTTAACGGAGAGCTTCGCTTTACCTCTATGATTATGAGCGTTGCGGGAGAGTCGCCCGTTGCATATTTCTCTTACGGACACGGGGAGAATATCGGGGACTATACTATCGGTGAAAACACCGCTCTATCAAGTGAGGATTACGGAAAGGCGCAGACACTCAGAGACTTTATTCATAACTCGGGCTTTACCGTAAAGAAGATTGATATTTCAAAGCAGTACGATCAGCTTCTTTCCGACGATAACGCGCGACTCCTTATAATCTTCGATCCCACGAAGGATTTTGGCGGAGTTGAAGCGGAAAAGGACGGAGACAGCGCAAGCGTAAACGAGATCTCGATCCTCAGAAAGTTCCTTAATAAGGAAAACACTCACCTTATGGTATTTTCCGATCCTAAGGACTGTGAGCTTGCAAATCTTTCCGAGTATCTTTACGATTACTGGGGACTTTCCTTCGACAATTCGAGCGTAAAGGATAATTCCACTGCGAGCATCTCGCCCGACGGAAGCATCTTCACTGCCGATTATGAAACGAGTAAGCTCAGCCCCGGTGTCAGCCTTACGGCAGGTCTTACCTCTATGGACTCGCTTCCGAGAATCTATTTCGGAAACGCAGGTACTATCTCTATAAACGAGAATTTCTCTAACGACGTCGGATTTACAGAATCCTTCTCGATAAAGTATTCGGGCAGCATATTCCTTACCCCCGAAACCTCTGACGTTACCTATCCCGACGGAAGCGTTCAGAAGGGAGAGGACAGCGCTCCGAAGAGTCTTATGGCAATAACCTACGAAAAGTGGTATAACGAATTAAATAACGAAGTACCCACTTACGTTCTCGCGTGTGCATCTACCGATTACGTCAGCGAGACGGCCATGTCGAGTCAGTACGGAAACAGCGACGTTATGGGATACCTTCTGAGATCGCTCGGCAGGGATTCCTTTACCTTTGACGTTGAGATGAAGGAAATAGAGACAGAGGAGATCGAAACTCCCTCCGACGCTCTTATGACCCTCTGGAATGTCTTTATCTACGTCATTCCGCCTGTAATCGCGCTTTCTCTCGGCACCGTCGTATTTATAAAGCGCAGACACGCGTGAGTTTTCCCGAAAGGAATTAGTAATATGAATTCAGTAAAAAAGAAAAGGATAAAATACGGCTCGCTGGCGATAGGTCTGACCGTTATAATGGTAGCCTCCATTATAGTTGTCAATGCGGTGTTTTCTGCGCTGTCAAATCACTTTTTCTGGTATTTTGATATGACGCCGAGCGGAATATACTCTCTTTCCGAAAGCTCGGTAAGCTATCTTGACAAGATCGACGCCGAAAAGAATAAGGTGACCGTATATTTCTTCACAGATAAGGATAATATGACTCAGTCGGTAAGCTCCTCAAACAACGTCAGCGATACGTCTATGTGGGGTATGAAGCCGATACACGAGCTTGCGCTTCAGATATCCGACCGATATGAGTTTATAAATATCGACTATATAGATCCCTCGAGCGAGCCTGACAGACTCAAATCGCTCGTTGGAGAGGACTATTACGCAATTACCAGCTTTACAAACAGAAACGTTCTCATAGTAAACGAGACCTACGAGCGCGATGCGGACGGAAATCTCGCTTACGGCACTGACGGTGCGCCGATAAGATATACCGATTTCAAGCTTTGCTCGAGAAACTCGTTCTATCTTTTCGACCACTATACGGGATACGTCAACGCATTCCGCGGAGACTACTATTTTACCTCGATGATAACCGCTCTCTCGAAGGTTGAGAAGCCTACTGTATATTTCCTCACAGGACACGGTGAGCAGGTAGGAGACGCGAGCGGAGAGGCTGCAACCTCCTTCGGTAACGCGACCGCGCTTTACTATATGTTTGAGGAAGCAGGCTGTAATATTCGCAAAATAGACCTTAGACACGGCGATTTTGAAAGAGATTCGACAAACGATATTCTCGTAATATACGCGCCGCAAAGAGACATCACCTCGCCCAGTACAACTATGGGTGTCAGCGAAAGCGAAAAGATAAAGACCTTCCTTGCAGGCGAGGGCAACTCGATGATGGTATTCTTTGATTCCAAATCGGTATCCCTTACAAACCTCTCCGCACTCGTCGGCGAGACTGCGGGAGTTACCGTTTCGCAGACTAAGGCGCACGACGTAGGCGAGTCGAGTGTTTCGGTTGACGGATACTCGATAGTCGGTCAGTACGTTTCGGGCAGTTCGACAGTTGACAGAATACTCGATGGTGGCAAGGGAAGCAAGGTAGTGTTCAGAAACGCATATCCTCTCGTTATTTCCGAGGGGGACGCTCGCTCGAAGGCTATAATAGCTCTTCCCGAGACGTCGGGCGCATCGCAGTACAACGGAAGTGCCGCTCTTATGACGCTTGCAGAGAGCGAGGGTAAGGGTAAGATACTTCTGTCCGCGTCTGCCGAGTTTGCCGATAACGATACGCTTGAGAGCGACGTTTACGGAAACAAAAACCTGCTTATCTCGTCGGTGTACGATATGAACGTCGGTGAGGTTATGCTTAATATGGATATAAAGCTGATAAGAAGCGAAGGTCTTGACAGAACCGAAAAAGAGGCAAGACTCTGGACCCTCCTTCTTTCGGCTCTGATCCCTGCGGCAGTAGCAACGATCGGAACGGTAGTTTATATAAGGAGAAGACATTCCTGATGGATAATAATATGAAGAAAACGAAGGGAAGTATTTTTTCCAGACAGAAAAATACTATAATAGCTCTCGCTTTGGTATTTGCCGTACTGCTCGGAGCGTATCTCTTCATAATCAGACCGCTGATGAAGGACGATTCGTCGTCCACCTCTGCGCCCGTATCGCTTATATGGCAGAGAGAGGTTCAGTCAAGTGCGGGAATTATGATGTTTGAGCACGTACCCAGAGACTCTGTGTCGAAAATCGCAGTACACAATCCTGCGCTCTCGACGACAGGCTCGGAAAGCTACGTTGACTGGGCAATATACAGAGCAGCCGAGTCAACGAAAATAGGCGGATACGAGATCGAAAAGGGTGCGCTTTACCTTGAGGGATACGAATACGCTCCTCTTGAGGATAACGATACCGATTCGGTGATCGCGTCTATAATCAACGATGCAGGCTTCACTCTTGCCGTTTCGCGAGTAGTGGACCACGCAGGCGATCTTTCAAAGTACGGACTTGATTTTGAGAGTGACGATGATGCCACATACTGCGAGATAACCACACTTGACGGCAAGACCTATAAATTCTATATCGGAGACAAGATCCCCTCGGGAAATGCGTACTACGTGCGCCTTGCAGGCAAGGATATATGTCTCGATAAAAACAGCGAGCATTACGGCAAGGAAATAGAGAACGATTCGGTCTATATCTACGACTGCGCAGGCGTTCTTATATCTCCTACCGATGCGGTTTCGCCCATTCTCACCTATCCTCTCAACTCGTCGCTTATCGCTTATTTCGATAAATTCTCTATCACAGAATACAGTGAAAACGATGATGAAAAGGGAAACGTTAAGGTTGATTTCCGCTCGGCTATGACCAAGGACTATCTCACAAAGCCGATCTCGTCATTCGCGCAGGAGGCGATATACTACGCAAAGATTCCTGCAGGATACCATTCGTCCTCGGCGTTTGAGGGACTTTTTGAAAGCTTTGTTGACGGTCTGCGCGGAAGTCGTGTTGTAGAGCTTGCAACTCTTAACGAGAAGATAAACGAGGAGGACGGCTCTACCTATTACAGATTCGGCTTTACTGATGACGTGCTGAATAAATATTTCAGCGGAAACACCGCTTATATGCTCAACTTTATGTGGAACGGCATAAATAACGACGTGATCGTCAGCCGTCCCAACGAAGACGGACTTTGTTACGTTTATTCGCTCGTTTATAACACTATAAGCGAGGTTTCGATGGACACGCTTTCCTTCCTTGAGTGGAAGCAGTCTGTATATATCGACAAGGATTTCTTTAAGGTAAATATCATAAACTGCTCTAAATTCGAGGTTTCGGGAAGCTATACCGAGCTTTCGGGCGGAGAATATATAAATAAAAACGTTGACGCGTCCTTTGATGTGAAGCTTAACGCAAACAAGGATAATATCGTTGTATCCTCTGAGAATTTTAAGGAAAACGGAACGATGAGCGAATCCCAGCGCACCGAAAATTTCCGTACCCTTTATCAGATCCTTCTTTTCGCGGGACTTAGTGAAAAGGTAGATAGCGCAACCGTTCAGGAGGCTATGAAGACTCCTGCCTACGCCACTATAAAGATCACAACGAGAGATCACACCAAAACGGTGACCGATCCGGACAGTGAGGATGGCGAGCAGATAGAGGTCACGGTTCTCGGTATGACGAGAATATACCGTTTCTACACGCTTACGTCGGGCAGAACGCTTATGACCTCGCAGAACGTATATCAGGACGGTACTACCGACGAAGAGGTCGGCGAGTATTATATGAAGTCCTCGATAGTCGAGATGCTTCTCGTTTCGGCTGATAAGATCGTAAACGACGTTGCTATAAGCAAGTACGACAGATATTAAAGGAGAAAAGCGATGAAAACTAACAGATTTTTCTCTTTGATTCTGTGCGTGGCGATTCTTGTATCCTCCCTTTTTTGCTTTAGCTCGTGCGCTAAAACCGCGCTCGCGCTTTCAAGCGAGGACGGAAGCTTCAAGGTTTCGTACGGTATGCTCAGATATTTCACAATGAACTATATAAACGGATATAAGGACGTTTCTGCCGAGGACTTCGCATCAAGCGAGGAGCTTCAGAAAACGCTCACCGATAACGTTTATGCCTCGATAAGCGATCTTGCAACCTACAAGATTCTTGCCGATAAGTACGGCATATCGCTTACCCGCGAGGAAAAGAAAGAGGTCAAGAACACCTTAAAGGAGTATAAGGATTCTTACGAAAGCAAGGAAGCGTACAAAAAGGATCTTGAAGCGAATTTCATTACCGAAAAGCTTCTTGAGGAAATATATATGCTTCAGGCACTCTTTGACAAGCTTTACGATCACATGACAGACGAATATACCGGTATATTCAGATACGATAACGACGTTATTGATGCAGACATCGAGGCAGGAAACTTTTTCTCTGCCGAGTATATAGTTATATACTACACCGCGGACAACAAGGAGGAAAGACTCTCCGAGCTTCGCGAAATGCTCAAAGATGCTAAAGACGGCAAATCTATGAGCGATATGCGTGACGATAAATATTCCGAGTACGGAGAGCAGATAGTTTATAATAAGGAAGATATATTCACCTATACCGAGATGAACGAAGCCTATGAAAATGCGGTAGTTTCTCTTGAGGTCGGTGCATACAGCGACGTTATAAATATGGAAAACGCCGCGATGATAGTACACAGACTTCCGCTCAGCGCAGAATATATTGATAAAAACTACAACGACGTTATTGCAAAGTATCTCTCACGCGAGTTTTTCGAGTACATCGAGCAGTATTCGTCCTCTCTCACAAGCGAGTTTAAGAAAAAGTACAGCGATCTAAAGCTTTGGGAGATGGAGTAAAACAATATAAAGAGCACGGTTTTTCCGTGCTCTTTTATTTTTTGAGAATATTCGGACAAACCCTATAATATACTGTACCGTAAGGCAAGTCCGAAACGAGGTGAGATGGTGTGAACAGAGCGCTTGAAAATCTGCTTGACGCCTTGCCCGGCACAATAAGTGACTGCGTACGCGAAAGCACGCAGTATAAAAGCGGTATTCCGATAAATGAAATACGCCTGAGAGTTAATAAGCACGTCTCACTTAACTGCGGAGAGCGGAATGTAATTCTTTCTCACCTTGTTAAAAAAGACGAGCTTGAAAACGCGCTGATGAGCCTTTGCAAGAGGTCGATATATTCTTATATGGATACTATCCGCGAGGGATATATCCCGTTTTCCGACTCGGTGAGAGTGGGTGTTTGCGGAAATGCGGTCTGCGAGGGCGGCAGGATAGTGAATGTATCGGGCATAACCTCTCTTTGCGCCCGTATTCCGTATTTTGTGAGAGGCGCGGCAAGCTCTGTGTATAAGGCTCTTCGCGAGAGAGGATTTTGCGAGAGTGTGGTGATATATTCGCCACCTGCCGCAGGTAAAACGACGCTTCTGCGCGACCTTGCGCTATCTCTTGCATCGGGTGACGCGTCAAGACGTCTTGCAGTTATAGATTCAAGATACGAAATAGCGGGAGACCACCTGCGTAGCGCCGAAAATATCGATATTTACGCGGGATATCCAAAAGCGAAGGGAATAGAGATAGCAACGCGTACAATGTCACCGCAGTACGTTATTTGCGACGAGATAGGACTTTCAGAGGCAGAAACGATACTTGCGTGTCAGAGTCTTGGCGTTCCTATGATAGTGGGCGCTCACGCGCGCAGTATTGACTCGCTGATTCGCTCAGGGCCGTTTTCAAGGCTTCACAGCGCAGGTCTTTTTGATCTGTACGTTGGAATCAGAGTCCTTGAAAACTCTGAAAGAGTGCTTGATATAGTTCGCAGAGAGGATATTTGCAAGGGGTAAAATGACACTTAAATATTTAGGAATGATATTGATAGTTGCATCTTCAACTCTTATCGGGAGCCGTCTTGCGCTTTCTGAAAAAAGACGAATAGAGCGAAGCGAGGCGCTTTGTGATCTCGTACGCTTCATTTACAGAGAAATAGAGTGCTTCAGAACGCCTCTTTACGATATTTATATGCGCTTTTCAAGTCCTGTGCTTGAGAAGATCGGATTTACGGCAGATGCTCGCGAGAGGTCGCTGAAGGACGCTCTTGAAAATATGAAGGACAGCCTGTCGTTTAGAGATCAGACTCGGGCGGATATTATGAATTTTGCCGAAGGACTCGGCAAAAGTGAATATCAGGATCAGGTGGCAAGGTGCAAATACGTCCTCTCCGTTATGGACGAGGATCTCAAAAAATCAAAGGAAGCGTACCCGAAAAACCGAAAGATGTATATATCTCTCGGTCTGCTTTCGGGGCTTATGATAATAATACTTATGATATAACCGAAAAGGAGCTTCAAAATGGACACCGCACTTATCTTAAAGGTTGTTGGAATAGGACTTCTCGTCAGCGTTTCCTGTCAGATACTTAATAAATCAGGACGGGACGAGCAGGCAATGCTCGTCACTCTGTCAGGCATAATAATCGTGCTTCTTATGGTGGTCGGTGAAATATCCGATCTTCTGACGAAGATACGCGAGCTTTTCGGGCTATGAGCGTTTTTTCTGTCTGCGCAGGGACTGTCGGAGCGGTCGTGCTTCTGCTTATAATACGCGAGATGAGAAGCGGTATGGCGATGCCCGTATCGGTCTGTATTACTACCGCACTCTCGATATGCGCGGTAGCACTTATCGAGCCGATAAGCGAGTTTGTCAGCGAGATGGCGGAGAGCGCAAGATACGGAGAATACGCCAAGGTTATGATGAAATCTCTCGGCATTTCGCTCGTCAGCTCAAGCAGTGCCGATATATGCAGAGACTGTGGCGAGAGCGCGGTAGGAGCAAAGGTAGAGCTTGTAGGGAAGTGCGCGATACTGCTCGTCTCCCTGCCACTCGTGAGAGCGGTGCTGACTCTCGCAGAGGAAATAATGTATGCGTAAGGCTAAAATTTTTGCGCTCACTCTGATTATTCTTCTTTTGTCTCATAGCGTCTGCTTTGCAAATGACGATACCCGAGAGGGTCTTGAAAGCGCGCTTGACACTCTCCCCGAGAGCGTTACGGAGGATCTGCCCGAGGGTATAGAGGAAGCACTCTCGTCTCCCGAAAAGCTCTCCGAGCTCTTTAGTATCGACTACGTGTTTTCTTTGTCGGGTGGACTTTTTAAAAGCGCACTTTCGTCCGCGCTCAAGGCATTTGCCTTCGTTGGAGCGTCTCTTGTAATTTCTGCGCTGTTTAGCGCACTTTCCGGCGCTTTTTCAAATACGGGAGCGCAGGTGTCATCTCTCGCATCAAGGCTTTGTATCAGCACGTGCGCCTATTTTACGGTGTGGTCGCACGTCAAGGAAACGCTTGCGTTTTCTCAAAATATAAGCGCGTTTATGAAGGCGCTTGCCGTCACCTTCGGCGCGGTATATACGAGCGCAGGAGAGATAGGAAGCACCGCCGCGCATAGCGCGTGGGCGTTTTCTCTCACCGCCGTCACAGAGGAGCTTTGCGGAGGACTTCTGTTGCCCGTAATGCAAATATCCTTCTCGTCAAGCCTTGTGTCAAGTATATCGGACGGGGTTGATATATCGAGGCTCGTCAGAATGATACGAAACTTATTTACATCTCTGCTCGTCTTTTTTATGACGGTAATATCGGTAATTTTGGCATTTCAGACGGTGATCGCGCACACGTCCGATTCACTCGCTATGCGCGGAGTCCGATACGTGGTATCAAACTCTGTGCCGATAATAGGCGGACTTGTCAGCGATAGCGCAAGGACTCTCGCGACAGGCTTCTCGCTCATAAAAAACTCGGTAGGATTTTTCGGAATTGCAGTAGTCTGCATAATCTCGCTTTATCCTCTTGTCGGACTCATTTCCACAAAGTACGCGCTTCAGCTTTCGGGCGCTCTCGCCTCGATACTCGGCGAGGATAAAAGCGCGGCGGTTCTCGATGAATCACTCAAAATGATAAGCTTTATGATGGCGGTAGTAATAATGCTTGACGTTGCCTTTATCTTCTGCATTTCGGTCTTTGCGCTTCTTCCTGCCGCGAGTATATAAGCAAAGGAGAAGATATGGATTCTGTAAAATCGTTCGTGCTTTGCGCTCTTCTTGCGGCAGCAATATCGGGCGTTGTGAAAATGCTGTCGTCGGGAATGAAGGGCTTTGAAAAATATACCGGTCTCGTTGCCTCGCTTGTAATGATACTCGTTCTTGCAAAGCCGATGTGTAGCCTCGCGCGTGGCGTGATGGACGAGATCTCCTCGGTGGTGTCCGATTACGCGGAGAGCGAAAAGGATAGTCCGGAGGACGAAAAGAGCGAGAATATAGCGTCGGATCACGTACGGGCAGCGCTTGAAGAGACGGTAAAGGATATTCTGTGCAGGCATTTCAGTATAGATGGATCAGATATCGGCGTCAGCGCGGTCTTTGCCGACGATATGAGCGTTGAGGGTGTCGTGATATATATAAGCGAAGAGTCGCTTTCAGACGAAATAGAAAGCTACGTAGAAAAAAGTCTGCTGATTCCGGCTGAAATAAAGAGGAAGGAGAAGCAATGAAAAAGGGAATGTTTGCAGGGGTAAAAGAGATAAAGGGTATTGTGTGGATGATAGCCGCTCTCGCGCTCGGTATAGTTCTTATTCTGTGGGGAGTGATCTTTCAAAATAATAGCACGAAGGAGAGCGAGACGCGAGAGGCGTTTTCATATTCGGACTATGAGAAAAATATCGAGTCGCGCGTTGCCGACATCGTGTCGCAGGTTGGCGGTGTTTACGACGTCAGCGTAATGGTCACGCTCGACAGTACAAATAGCTATTCGTATGCCGAAAACGATAAGAGCGGCGGTAGCGAGTACGTTACTGTAAGAGATAAGGACGGAAACGAAAGCGGAGTTCTTATCGGTGAAAACACGCCCAAAATACGCGGAGTTGCGGTGGTTTGCGGCGGAGGTGAAAATCCAAATACGCGCCTCGAGATAATAAAGCTTGTGAGCGCTCTATTAAGTATTCCGCAAAACAAGGTGTACGTTGGCGGACGAAACTGAAAAAATGAAGTAAAACCGGAATACTTGAACGATATGCCGAATAAATAATAACAAAGCTTATTTTTAGGGAGGATACTATGAAGATCATAAAGACCGATAGACCGAAAAAGCCGATAAAGGCCGAGATAAACGAGAACACCGAGCCCGAAATATTCGAAAATGAAGAATATAAGATCTGGGATAAGCTGAAGGAGGCTCTCACTAAAAACGTAAAGAGAAACGCCGCTATCTTCTGTACGCTCGTCCTTATTGCAGGCGCGGTATATCTTAATTGGATGCTTTTTTCGGGTACGTCCGACTACGATCCCGACAACTACGTTTCGGGTACTGTAAATCAGGACGGAAACAATCAGGTGAGTGCGGACGCCTCTACCGAAGAGGACGGATATTTCGCACTTGCGATAATTGATCGGGCAGAAGCGCGCGCAGAGGCTCTCGAGGTGCTTTCGTCAATAACTACGAGCGAGGACGCAACAGAGGAGGCTCGTGAGAGCGCGTATTACGAAATGGCAAAAATAGCCGAGGAAATAGAGTGCGAGGCGAATATCGAAACTCTTATCAAGGCAAAAGGCTTTAACGAGTGCGTTGTGGTTATCGCATCGGGAAAGGCGAGCGTTATAGTTTCGGGCGAGAACCTTCTTGCATCCGAGGTCGCGCAGATAAAAGAAATAGTTTATACGCAGGCGAGCATATCTCCACAGAACGTAACGATCATTGAAAAGGCTCTCTGATCACTTAAATTTGGGCAGGACACCGTCCTGCCTTGTTTTTTTGTCGTTTTTTGGAAAAAAAGTGATAAAATTTGTAAAAAAGACTTGAAATTTGTAAAACTTTGGGTTATAATTATCATAAGTATTTTTGTAAATACAAAAAAAAGGAGGAAAATATGAAAACAAGAAAATTTAGCGCATTTCTTTCAATACTGCTTGTTGCAGTAATGCTTTTCTCTATGATACCCGCAACGGTATCGGCAGATGCACTTACGGCAACAAAAGTAAACAATCTTTCCGAAATCACTTCCGGAGACTATGTTATTTCCGTCGTTTACGGCGGAAAAAGTTACGCATTTACCGGCAAGAGCGGCGATTACGGTGCTGCAACCGAGATTACACCGTCCGGCGATACGATCTCGGATGCAACCGGACTTTATGCCACTCTTACAGCAGTTCCGGGAAAAAGCAACACTTATACAATCGAGTTTGGTAGTACCGTTATTGGATATGATGGCTCGGGAACTAAATTTGACCCTAATGCTTCCAACTGGGTTATAAGCGCAAATGGTGACGGCTTCCGCATTGTTCCCGAAACCACTGCTACTAGAGCTATTGCATATCAGAATACCAATAGTAGATTCGCAGTCTATGCCATAAGCAATGCAAGCAATGCGAGCTATGCATTTGACATTATTCTCTACAAAGTCGGCGGCACTTCGGGCGGTGGCACAACACCCACACCTACTCCCGATCCGGAACCCGGTAATCCTCCGGCAGCTGACGGACTCGTTGCAGATTTCGAGTTCGGAACCGACATAGCTCCCACTGAACATAAAGATGGATCTGACATCGGTGCTTCGAAATCGTACACCGAAAATGGTTATACACTCGCCATTACGGGCGCATCGAAGGTGTTCGACGGCGGAAATGACGCTCAGGGTAAAAAGTGCTTGAAGCTTGGAACAAGCTCTGTTATTGGTAAATTCACCTTCACCGCTCCCAGCGATGTTACTAAGGTGATTATTTACGTTGCAAAGTACAAGGATAAAACTACCAAGATATCTGTTAACGGAACCGCTTATACCATCGACACCCTCTCTAATAATGGAGAATACACCGCTATCACTGTCGATACTTCCTCAAATAAGACTGTAGAATTCACCACTGTTTCCGGCGGTGTAAGATGTATGATCGACTCTATCGAGTTCTATGTAGATGCAACTCCCGAACCTACCCACACCTGCAAACCCAAGACCTACGTTCCTGCCGTTGCCGCAAACTGCATGAAGGGCGGAAACATCGAGCACTGGATCTGCGAGTGCGGAGAGAAGTATCTCGACGAGGCTTGCAAGAATCTCGCTACTGACGTTACGACCGCTATTGATGCAACCAACCATACCGGCAACAACACCGTTAAGAGCGATGCAAACGGTCACTGGACTGTATGCGACGAGTGCGGAGCAACTGTTGTTGAAAAGGAAGCACACACCTACGAAAACGGTAAAGACGGCGTATGTACCGCAAGTGGCTGTGGCTACGAAAAGGCGCACGTTTGCGAGGCTGCATCTCATACTGATGCAGAAAAAGCAACCTGCCTTGCAGGCGGTACTATTGAGTACTGGACCTGCGGATGCGGTTGTGAGTGCGGCGACGAGGCATGCAAGGATCTTGTTACTGATGTCGCAACCGACGTTGATGCAAGCAACCACGCAGGAAAGACCGTCGTTAAGAACGATGCAGACGGACACTGGACCGAGTGTGAGTGCGGAGCAACCGTTGTTGAAAAAGAAGCACACATCTACGCTAACGGCAAGGACGGCGTATGTACTGCTAACTGCGGATATACCAAGGAGTGTGACTTCGGTGATGCTACTTGTACCGAGCCTGCAACCTGTAAGAACTGCGGCGCGCCGAGCGGCGATGCTCTCGGTCACGATATGACCTTCCACGCAAAGGCTGAAGCAGATTGCAACAATACCGGTCACGAAGCATACTATGAGTGTAACGTCTGCGGCAAGCTTTACTCGGATGCAAACGGTGAAAATGAAATCACCGCAGCAACCGAAATCCCCGCAACCAAGCACCCGAACAAGTATCTCATCAACGAAAAAGAGCCTACCCTTAACGACAAGGGTTACACCGGCGACTACTACTGCCCCGACTGTGACACTATCGTTTCCACCGGAACCGATATTCCCGTAAAGACCGGCGCAGTTGCAAGTGTTAGCGGATACAACTACGCAACCTTCGAGGAAGCCGTTGCTAATGCAGACGGCAAGACCGTTGTGCTTCTCGGCGACGTAGTTCTCACTAACGTTCTTTACGTAAACGGAACCCAGACCTGGAATCTCGCAGGCTATACGCTCACCTCTATGGCTATATCGGATAACTATGCGATCGTAGTTAAGGGCGACCTTACTATTAAGGATGGTGAATTCCTTCTCACTCCTTATTTCGGAATCGGCGTTCTTGGCAAGCTTACCGTTGACGGCGGACGCTTCATTGCTAACGGCGAAACCGATTACCTCATCGGAAACTGGGGAACTACCGTTATCAACGGCGGTACCTTCAACGGATATTACAGCTGCGTACTCTGCGAGCAGGGAACCACCGTTATCAACGGCGGTAACTTCAAGGTAGAAGGATACGTTTACGATCCCCAGTGGGATGATGCGTGCGACCTCTTCTCCGATGCAGAGCTTATCGTAAAGGGCGGTACCTTCTCTTGCGACGTAAGTGAGTTCTGTGAGAACGGATGCACCGCTTACGACGAAGCAAGCGGCAAGTACGTTTACGGCGCACACAAGTATGTTGCAGGCGAGGTTGTTAAAGCTACCTGTATGGCTGGCGGATACACCGTTTACACCTGCGCGTGCGGCAACACCTATAATGGCGATACCACCGGTATCGATGCAAACAATCACGTAGTTGATGCTGAAACCCTCGACTGGGCTTACGGCGACCATACTCACTACAAGACCTGTAAGTGTAACGCTAAGCTCGAAGAAGAAGCTCACGATGGCGAACTTAGCTGCTCGATATGCGGACACAAGACTATCGGTGTGTTCCAGAGCGAAGGCAACCTCTACTTTATCGAGTGGAACGGCAAGCTTCTCAAGGGTAAGTTCTACGTAACCGAGGAAACTGCAAACGGATACGTTAACGCAGGCTGGTACTACGCAGACGAAAACGGTAAGTTTGTAAACGAAGAAATTATCCTCGACGAAGGTGTTCTCCGTTACGTCGTTGGCGGTAAGACCTACTACAACAACGGCGGAGCGATCGAGCTTAACGGCAAGATCTACTTCATCGAGTGGGACGGCAGAGTACAGATCGGCAAGTTCTACGTAACCGAGGCTATGATAGCTGCAAGTGAGGTTACCATCAGCGGCGGCTCGGGCTGGTACTATACAGACGATACCGGCGCTATGATCATGAACGGCTTTGTTGAGTAATGGTACTTACTTCGCTACATAGAAAACCGGAAGACCTACTACAACTACGGTGGAGCGATCGAGCTTAACGGCAAGATCTACTTCATCGAGTGGGACGGCAGAGTACAGATCGGCAAGTTCTACGTAACCGAGGCTATGATAGCTGCAAG
>JAZSKY010000041.1:0-6939 GCA_045535095.1 Eubacteriales bacterium
TGGCGGATGATATGCTCACAGATGACCGCCCACTTATGAAAGTCCTTCGGTGGGAATATTTCATATTTCTTAGGAAGATGCTCGATAGTCGGCGCAAGACCGAAAAAGGGCTTTGCACCCGATTCAAGAATTACCTTGACGTATTCGTCGGTAATGCGGAAATCGTACGATGCGGGATCGTAGGGATCTTTGTCAAAATCGGGAAACATAGCACTGATGTCTCCACAGTGTGCTCCGCCGTAAGTGATGCACTCTATACAGTCGTGGAGACGTGCGTAGGGGATTCCTGCCTCGCGGAAAGGAACCATATTGGAAACTCTCTGCTCGGGAAAATACTTGTGCGCAGGACCGTTGTTGGTCGCGTGCATAGGCTTTACCTTGCCGCACACCTTGTCAAAATCCACCTTGATATTTAACATAAAATCACCCTTTCGGACTGTTATTTGCTTTCATTTTATCATTTACAGAATTTTTGTTAATATTTTTTCAAATATTTTTCGGAAAACGCGTGACATTCAAAGAAAAATGATGTATAATATAGAAAAAATCACACTCCGAAAGGATATTTGACAATGCACAAGCTTCTCGCCGTTGACGGAAACAGCATTATGAACCGTCAATTTTACGGAATAAGACCGCTCACCAATTCGCAAGGCGTTTTCACGCAGGCGGTGTACGGCTTTCTCAACGTGCTTTTCTCGCAAATGGATCATATAAATCCCGACTACGTTGCAGTAGCATTCGACCTCAAGGCTCCCACCTTCCGCCACAAATTCTATCCCGAATACAAGGCAGGACGTCACGCAATGCCCGAGGACCTTGCAATGCAGTTCCCTTATATAAAGAAATGTCTCGCCGCGCTCGGAATCAAGGTTATCGAGCTTGAGGGATACGAGGCGGACGATATCCTCGGTACGCTCTCGAAAATGGGGGACGAGGCGGGCGCTATGTCCTATCTTCTCACAGGTGACCGCGACAGCTATCAGCTCATCAGCGACAAGACGACGATTCTTTACGCATCGAACTCGGGACCCGTCCCCTTCACCGAAAAGGAATTCTTCGAGAAATACTCGATAAAGCCGAGTCAGTTCGTTGACCTCAAAGCCCTCATGGGAGATAGCTCGGACAACATTCCCGGCGTTCCCGGAATCGGCGAAAAGACTGCGATAAAGCTTATCTCCACCTGCGGAACACTTGATAATCTCTATAACGATATTGCCTCCGCAGGCGTTTCTGCAAAGATGCAAGAAAAGCTTCTTGACGGTAAGGACAGCGCGTATATGTCGCGCCGTCTTGCAGAGATTGAGAGAAACGCACCTCTCGGACTCACTCTTGACGATATTGTCCCCGCGCCTCAGAACGTCAGTGAGTTAAAGGCGCTTTTTGCAGAGCTTGAAATTACTGCGTTCAATAAGAGAATTGCAGACGATGAAGAAACCGAGCAGGAAAAACGCGAGTTTATACCCGTTTCGTCTCTTGAGCTTCTCACGCTCCCCTACGGTAGCGAAAATTCGGTTATGCTGGGCGAAAACACGCTTTACGTTATCTCGGGAGAGGACGCGTATTCGTGCGAATACAGCGAAATTTCTCAGCTCAGTCCCTTCTTTGAGGACGAAAACCGCTCCTTTATCGTTTACGATTTAAAGGAGATGCTCCACGCACTTTACGAAAGCGACGATACACCCGTAAAATTCAACTGTCATTTTGATATTCTCCTTGCCGCGTACGTGCTTAGCTCGTCAGACGGATCGTACGATATATCCAGACTCTCAAGCGCATATCTCGGAAAGACCTTTGCAAGTGACGTTGATGCACTCGCTCCGCTTGCAAGTGAAATGAAAAAGCGCCTCGAGGAGTCGGGTATGCTCGGTCTGTACGAGGATATTGAGGTTCCTCTTGCAAGGGTACTTTTCGAAATGGAGCGCCGCGGATTCGCGCTTGACACAGAAAGCCTCAAGGAGTTCTCAAAAGCGCTTGACGAGGCATCAAAATCGCTTACCGCGATGATATACGATAGCGTTGGACACGAGTTCAACGTCAACTCTCCAAAGCAGCTTGGCGTTGCCCTTTTCGAGGAGCTTGGACTCCCCTCCTTCAAGAAAACGCAGAGCGGATATTCAACGAGCGCGGATATACTCGAAAAGCTCCGTCCCTATCACCCCATAATTGATATGATACTTAACTACCGTCAGGTCGCAAAGCTCAAATCGACTTACGCGGACGGACTTCTTGCCGTTGTAAACTCTGACGGACGTGTACGCACGAAATTCAGACAGACTGTCACCGCAACCGGACGTCTCTCGTCTGTCGAGCCCAACCTCCAGAATATTCCGGTACGCACCGAGCTGGGTCGCGAAATGAGAAGATGCTTCGTCGCACGCGAGGGATACACCCTCGTTGACGCTGACTACTCTCAGATAGAGCTTCGTCTGCTTGCCGCTATCTCAAATGACGAGAATATGTGTGATGCCTTCCTTCGCGGTGTGGACGTTCACACGGTTACCGCTTCGCAGGTCTTTAACGTACCAGAGGATGAGGTTACGTCCGACCTTCGTAAGCGCGCAAAGGCGGTAAACTTCGGCATAGTTTACGGTATAGGCGACTTCTCGCTCGCAGGTGACATCGGCGTTTCCAAGAAGGAAGCGGGCGAATATATCAAAAACTACAAGGCGACCTACAAAGGCGTTGCTGACTATCTTGACAAGACTATCGAGAGCGCGTATGCAGACGGCTACGTTACTACGATGTTCGGCAGAAGAAGATATATTCCCGAGCTTGCATCTCCTAAAGCTATGATGAAGAAATTCGGCGAGAGAGTTGCAATGAACAGCCCTATTCAAGGCTCTGCCGCAGATATAATCAAGATCGCTATGATAAACGTTGAAAAGGCGCTCTCGGAGAGCGGACTCGACGCAAAGCTGATACTTCAGATACACGACGAGCTTATCGTAGAGGCTCTTGAAAAGGACGCAGAAAAGGTAAAGGAGATACTTACCTTTGAGATGGAAAACGCGGTAAAGCTCGCAGTTCCCCTCTCTGTTGAGGCATCTATCGGCAAATCTTGGTTTGAGTGTAAATAAGAATAAAGAGCAGCTCGTTTGGGCTGCTCTTTTTACTTTGATATTTCATTTTTTGCTGAAAATATTTCATTATATTCTGTTTTAATGAAATGTTATTGAACAATTATAATTAAATCGTTATAATAATATAAAACATCCGCAAAACAAAATGAAAGGATCAAAAAATGAAAAAAAGAAAGACGCTTTTAGCACTCCTTACGATTGTGTTAGCTATCGTAACCTTTATCGCGGCTATGCCTTCGGTTATGGCTAAATCCTACGTAACGGACGCAGACTGGATCGACGAGCCAAAAGCTCTCGTCAAATGTAACGGAGGCACCTGCGATCACACGTCGTGTGACTACGTTTATTCCTTCGCGGTAGTTGGCGACACGCAGAACATCAACCTGCTTGACGCAAAAAATTACGCAAGCGCGAAAAAGACAAATCCCTCGCTTACGTACGATGAATATGAGTCTTCCTATATGAAGACCCTTTACAACTGGATTCTTAACAATAAAGAGGAAAAGAACATTCAGTACGTTATGGGCGTTGGCGATATTACCGCAACGTACAAAACCTCGGGCGAGCATTACGCAAACGAATGGGCACTTGCGCAGAGCGCTATTTCCCTTCTTGACGGAAAGCTCGGCTACTCTCTTGTAAGAGGTAATCACGATATTTCCTCAGGCTTTAACGGAAAATTCGGACAAGGAAACACCTATTACAGCGACCTTGTGGCGCTCAGTCAGACAAAGGACTCGTCCGGCAGACCTATGGCGGGAATACGTACCCCTGACAAGATCGAAGATACCTACCGTAAGGTAATTATCGGCAGCGATAAGTACATAATCTTCACTCTTGACCATTATCCGACCGAGGAGTGCGTAGCGTGGCTTAACTCCCTTCTTACCGAAAACTCCGATTATAAGGCTATAATCACTCTCCATGCATTCCTCACAAAGGACGCATCCTTCTGCGACGACGTTGAAACAACGACTCCTGCAGAGGACTCCGTTAACAACAACTGGAAGGAAACCGCAACGGGCGGAAACGTTTCCCCGAGAGAGCTTTGGGAGACCTCGCTTTCACTCCACAAAAACGTATCTATGGTTATTGCCGGTCACGTTGACATAGACGACATAGTAGTAAGTCAGCTCAAAGGAAATAACGGAAACACCGTAACCTGTATGCTTATTGACGGTCAGACGATAGACACCGAATACGCGCCCGTCGGACTTGTAACTATATTCTACGTATCTGCGGACGGAAAAGTAGTAAACGTTGAGCATATCTCCTCTATCCGCGATACCGCAGGAGACAAGGCGTACCTTAAAGACAAGAATCAGTTTGAGATCTGCATTGACTACGGCGACAAGTGGACCGACACCAAATACGGTAGCCTTCCTACCGAGCAGTACGACTCTAATATCTTCCACGTTTTCCTTGACGATGACGGAGATCCCGGCAATATTTCCTCTCACTTTGGCAGCTATAACAGCTGGAGGGACACAATGAGCGCAATTCAGGCGTTCAACGGAATCAGCGGTATAGAAAGCAGAAAGCTCAAGCACTACAATATACTTATGTCAAAGGACTACACCTACTCAGACGGCATTGCACCAAATCAGATAGGCTCTAACCCCGGTGTCATTACTCTTGATGTTAACGGCAAGACTCTCACAGTTGATGGCAACGGTGTTCTTGTTCCCCTTTACAACAGAAACAACACCTTCTCTCCCACGTTCGTACTCAAGAGCGGAAACGTTATCACGGCAAACGGCGGAAAAATTGCAGTTCTTCAGACATCCACTGCAAAAGAAAGCGCTCCCTCAAATCTCATTCTTGAGGATCTTGACATATCGTACAATTCCTCTAAGGCGAGCGTCGTTTCGATGTACGGCGGAAGCGTAGGTGGTAACGCAAATGTAAATCTCACCGTCAAAAACTGCGATATAGATATTACGGGCACAGGCTCGGCAATCACAGTATTTGATCTCAAGGACGAGCATAGCAACAACGACGCCACACTTACGATCATCGGAGGCTCGATAAAGGGCAAAAATGCGGCAAATACCAAGATATTCAACATAAATCCCGATGATACGGTCGTTTTCGACAAGAACGAGAGCGGCAAGTATATTAAGCTTATTCTTAATGAAAAGTCTGATATTTCTACCGTATATACGGGCGTAAACGGAGAGGATCTCACATTCTCGACAGATAGTGCATCCGCACCTTACGTTTACAGTTTCCCCGGTGAAGAGGAGCCGGAAACACCTACACCGCCCTCGGAAGGTGACGATAACACCTCCGGCAGCGACGATCTAAATATCCCCTCCGACAATAGCCAAAACGTACCCACCGCACCCGAAGAAAGCGACGACTCGGGCGCTGTTATAATCATTATAGCGTCAGTATCGGTCGTAATTATCGGTGCGCTGATAGCAGTATTTACAGTTATCAAAAAGAAGAGACCGTAAAACAACAAAAAGCTCAGAGACAAAAGTCTCTGAGCTTTTCCTTTATAAATTTATCAACCGAGGATCTTTGCGAGTCTTGCGCAATTTTCCTTGATGTCGCCTTTCATCATGAAGCTTCCGCCAACTGCAACGATCTTCTCGAATGCGAGGAAATCAAGAATGTTAGCCTCGTTTGCGCCACCGGTAGGAAGGAACTTAACCTGCGGGAACGGTGCGGAGAGAGCCTTGATAGCGTCAAGTCCGCCGTAAACGTTTGCCGGGAAGAATTTAAGAGTGGTGAGTCCAAGCTCGAGAGCGTGCATGATCTCGGTAGGAGTTACGCAACCGGGAATGTACGGAATATCTGCTTCCTTACATACTGCTGCAACCTCGTCGGAAAGTCCGGGAGATACGATAAAGGTAGCGCCTGCCTCGATAGCCTGCTTTGCCTGTGCGCCGTTGATTATAGTTCCTGCACCGATCTTCATATCGGGGAGTTCTTTTCTTCCGAGAGCGATAGCCTCTGCCGCGCAAGCGGTACGGAAGGTGATCTCCGCTACGGGAATTCCGCCCTCGCACATTGCTTTAAGGGTGGGAATGGTGTCCTCGATGTTCTTGATAACTACAACGGGAACGACCTTGGTGTCTTTGAAAAATGCTTCGTACTTATCCATTTTTACTGCCTCACTTTTGGGTAAAACTTTAGTTTTGACTGACGTCTGTAACTTTATCTTGATTATAACACAGTGTTATTCGGTTGTCAAGAAGATTTATCCAAAGTTTTTCTTAAATAGAAAAAAGAGCAAACGCTTCTGCGTTTGCTCTTTTGATTTTGGGTTTTAAGCGAAGATGAGAGCGCCGGTTTCGTCAGCAGTGTACCAGCCCGATCCATTCTTGAACGCTGCCTTAATGAGTTCTTTTTCCTCACTGTGAGCGATCATAGACTGGGTCATATAGAACTTGCCGGTCTGTACCTGTCCGTTCCACTCGATAACGTAGATATTGCCGCCGATTTCGATTGCTCCGCCGTAGTTGTACCACGCCTTACCGTTTCTTACGTAACGAGTTACGTCTCCGTCCTCAACAAAGCCGTCGGTGATCATAGCGCCGGTATCGTCTGTATAGTACCAGCCCGAGCCGCCGCTGATGGTAACCTTACTTGCAGCTATCATAGCCTCGGTTACATAGAACTTACCGATCTGTACTCTGCCGTCCCACTCGATGAAGTAGATCTTACCGTCAAGCTCGATCGCTCCACCGTAGTTGTAGAAGGTCTTACCGTTCCTTACGTAGCGGAGAACGTCTCCGTCCTCAACAAAGCCGTTCGTGATCATAGCGCCGGTCTCTTCGTCGGCGTAGAACCAACCGGAGGTCTCGTTGAGTCCGATCTCGCTATGAGCGAGCATATCGGTAGTCAC
>JAZSKY010000028.1:0-12319 GCA_045535095.1 Eubacteriales bacterium
GCGCCTTGATTGAGCCGCGCGCCGCTTTTGGAAGCCTCTCTCCGCTACGCTCCGTTCGGCTTCCAAAAGCATTTACTTAAACAAATGCAAAACTGTTACCAATCCTCTTGCACAATTGTTTACAATCTTGCTCTTGACAGATTCGCCACTCCCTCCCTGTCCTTAATTGCTCTTTGCGAGACTTTCTGTCAACACAGAAAGTCGGAAAATAATGCACAAACGCGTCTATTGTGTGTTCGCACAAGTCAAACCGGGATTTATAAAATTTTCAAATAAAAAGCAAAATGGCGAATACACATAGCACTACCTATATGCATTCGCCATAAACGTGACATATTTTAGACTTTGCCTTCCATACGCTTCTTGAACTTATCAACACGTCCGCCGGCGTCAACAAACTTCTGCTTGCCGGTGAAGAACGGATGACACTTGGAGCATATTTCAACACGCATATCGCCTTTGGTGGAACGAGTCTTAACCTCTTCGCCGCATGCACACTTGATAGTCACTTCTTCATACTGCGGATGAATGCCTTCTTTCATTTTCTTAACACCCCTTGTCCTACTAAATTCATTCAAAGTACGCTACATTATAGCATACCTTTTTCGTTTTTGCAATACCTTTTTCGATTTTTTTTGAAAATATTTGAAAATATCTCAAAAAAGTTGTCCTTTGTCACGAAAAAACCGCAGCCTGATACGAGCTGCGGTCTGCTTTTCGTTGTCAAAGGCGGAAAATTATATCTTTTCCTTGACCTTGGCGCTCTTTCCGGCTCTATCTCTGAGATAGTAGAGCTTTGCGCGGCGCACCTTACCGCTGCGGATAATGTCAACTTTCTCAACGTTGGGAGAGTGTACGGGGAAGGTCTTCTCTACGCCGATACCGTAGGATACTCTTCTTACGGTGAAGGACTCGGAAATTCCGCTTCCCTTGATAGCGATGATAGTTCCTTCGAACATCTGAATACGCTCTTTGTTTCCTTCCTTGATTCTGTTGTGAACTCTTACGGTATCACCGATGTTGAGCTCGGGCACTTCCGACTTGAGCTGCTCGTTTGTTAAAGCCTTGATAAGATCCATTGTTGGCTCCTCCTTAAAATAGGGTTGTCGAAACGTTCATGCAGAGCATCGCAGCGGACCGCTTCGTTTGTATCCTTGGTATTATAGCACACTATTTTCAGTTTTGCAATACCTTTTTTGAATTTTTTTGCATTTTTTCGAAAAAATTTTGCGCAGATGCCAAAAGTACCACTCAAAGCCCCTTTTTATTATATTTTTTTGTTAAATATACTATTTACAAAGTATTTATTTTGTGTTATAATAATTTTAACGTGGGTAGTTTCGGCAAAAGTCCGAACACACCCGAACGCTATTTTTCTAAAAAAGAGGTTATCTACAATGAAATATCTCGTTGTTTTATGCGACGGAATGTCAGACGAGCGCCTTGAAGCACTCGGTAATAAAACTCCTATGGAGGTGGCAAGCAAGCCGACGATGGACGCTCTTGTAAAAGAGTCGCTTCTCGGTACCGTGCTTAACGTTCCCGCCTCGATGAAGCCTGAAAGCGATACGGCGAACCTTGCCGTTTTATCGTACGATCCCCTTATATATTCCAAGGGCAGAAGCTCTCTTGAAGCGCTCAGCATGGGACTCGATATGTCCGAGACCCAGACCGCTATCCGCTGCAACGTGGTTACCATTTCCGACGAGGAGGAAAACTACGAGGACAAGATAATGCTCGACCACTCGGCAGACGAGATCTCGTCCGAGGAGGCGGCAGAGCTTATCCGCGCTATCGACAAGGAGCTTGGCACAGAGTTCAGACGATTCCACCCCGGAGTCAGCTACCGTCACTGTCTGCTTTGGGACAACTGCCCCGAGGTTCTTGACTTCAACCGTCCGCACGATATAATCGGACGCAGGATAGGAGAGTATCTCCCCGAGGGCGAGGTCGGAGAGGTATATCTCGACCTTATGAAGAGAAGCTACGATATTCTCGCGCATCACCCTGTAAACGAGGCTCGCCGCGAGAGAGGACTGAAGCCTGCAAACTCGATCTGGCTGTGGAGTCCCGCAGTGAAGCCCTCCCTTCCCTCCTTCGAGGAAAAGTGGGCAAAAGAGGGATCGGTCATCTCGGCGGTTGACCTTATAAAGGGTATTGCCATCTGCGCAGGAATGGAGTCTATTGACGTTGAGGGCGCGACCGGCAACTACAAGACCAACTACACCGGCAAGGCAAATGCGGCAATCGACGCGTTCGAGCGCGGCAAGGACTTCGTATATATCCATCTTGAAGCAACCGACGAGTGCGGTCATCGCGGAGAGATCGAAAACAAGGTTCTTTCCATTGAAAAGATCGACTCGCTCGTTCTTGGCCCCTGCCTTGAATATCTGCGCGCGAGCGGAGAGGACTTCAAGATAATGGTTCTTCCCGACCACCCCACTCCTCTTGCGATACGCACACATTCGAGCGATCCCGTTCCCTTCTTTATATATTCCTCGAAGGACGCTTACACGGGCGCAGATACCTTTACCGAGGAGACGGCAATAGCGGCGGATCGCTATATTCCCGAGGGTCACAACCTTCTCAGCATACTTTTTGAGGAAAACGATCCCGATATATGGAAGAATTTCGTCGCAAAAAAGTGCGAGGACGAAAAAAAAAATGAAAAACGCCCCGGAGCCTCCCTTTTCGAGTGGCTTGAAATAATCGGAGCGTCTCTCGTTATCGCGATACTTATAATGACCGCACTTTTCAGAAATTCTCCCGTAGTCGGTACGTCTATGCTTCCGACTCTTGAAGAAAACGACGTTCTTATAATCTCAAGATCGCTTTACACGCTTAAAAACGGAGACATCATTATAATCCAGACCGAGGACGACCCCTCCGAGCCTCTCGTCAAGAGAATAATCGCTCACGGCGGTCAGAGGGTAAAGCTCGACTACAATAAGGGTGACGTTTACGTTGACGGTCAGCTCCTCGACGAGCCTTATTCCGTTGACGTTGCAAGCTTTAACACGATGTTCGGAGATTTTTGCGTACCCAACGAAAGCGGAATCTGGGAAGGAAAGGTCCCTGCCGATCACTACTTCGTGCTTGGAGACAACAGAGGCGTCTCGAAGGACAGCCGCGCTATCGGATACATCAGCGAAAATCAGATAGTCGGAGAGGCGGTATTCCGTATTGCTCCGCTTAACAAATTAGGAACTCTCAAATAAAGCATAAAAGGAAAATATTATGCCAAGTAACACTATTCAGTGGTTTCCGGGACACATGGCGAAAACGCGCAGACTCATTACAGAGTGTCTGCCTCTCGTTGACGTAGTTATCGAGATCCTTGACGCGCGTATTCCCCTTTCCTCCCAGAACCCCGAGATCAACAAAATATGTGAAAACAAGCCCCGTCTCGTTATTCTCAGCAAGGCGTCTCTTGCAGATCCTGCGATAACCGACAGATGGCGCGCTTATTTTGCCGCGCGCGGCGGATGTATCGTTGCAGACTTTATAAGCGGTGCGGGAATGAAGAACATCGCCCCTGCGCTCCGCGAGCTTCTTGCGGACAAGCTTGAAAAGTACGAAAGCAAGGGTATGTCGGGAAAAGCGATACGCGCGATGGTCGTAGGTATCCCGAACGTTGGAAAGTCCTCCTTTATAAACCGTTTTTCGGGCACGAAAAAGGCAAAGGTAGAGGACCGTCCGGGCGTTACCGTTGACAAGCAGTGGGTAAAATGCCCCGAGGGTGTCGAGCTTCTCGATATGCCGGGCGTACTCTGGCCCAAGTTTGAGGACGAAACTGTCGGCGAAAATCTCGCAATGACGGGCGCTATCAAGGATGCTGTCGTCAACACCGATTCTCTTGCTATATCGCTCTGCACCAGGCTTCGCGACTGCGCTCCCGAGCTTTTCTGCGCAAGATACAAGATAAAGAGCGTGGACGACATAAAGGATCTCGACGGATACGAGATATTCGAGCTTGTCGGAAGAAAGCGCGGATTTCTTATCTCAGGCGGCGAGATAGACTACGAGCGTACCGCAAACATTCTGCTTGACGAATTCCGCGGTGGAAAGATAGGCAGAATATCTCTTGAAATGCCAAGATAAAACGGAGGAAGGCTATGCCATCTTACGAATACGAAGAAAAATATAAAGGCGAGGGCTTTGCGGTCATCGCAGGCACAGACGAGGCGGGCAGAGGTCCGCTTGCAGGTCCTGTCTGCGCGGCGGCTGTAATTCTGCCCGAGGGTCTTGAGATCGAGGGTCTCAACGATTCAAAGAAAATATCCGAGAAAAAGAGAGACAAGCTCTTCGATATAATCTGCGAAAAGGCTATATCGTACGGAATTGCCTTTGCAAGCGTCGAGGAGATCGACACTTTAAACATTCTTAACGCATCTCAGCTTGCAATGCGCAGAGCCGTAGAGATGCTCACGCCGACTCCCGACCTCGTTCTCGTTGACGGAAACATCGCTCGCGGATTTAACTGCAAGGCGGTCACCGTTATCAAGGGCGACTCGATATCCATGTCAATAGCGGCGGCGTCCATTCTCGCAAAGGTCAGCCGTGACAGAGTGTGCGCGGAGCTTGACAGTCAGTATCCGCAATATATGCTTTCAAAGCACAAGGGATACTCGACCAAAGAGCACATGGACCTTGTAAGAAAGTACGGCCCTTCCCCCATACACAGAAAAACCTTCCTTAAATTCCTTGACAAGACCGATGGCTGAGACGAAAAAGGGCTCTACCCGCTCTCTCGGTCGCGCAGGAGAATCTATTGCCTGCGACTTTCTTGAAGAAAGCGGATTTAAGATAATAAAGAAGAATTACACCGTACGCGGCGGCGAGATAGATATAATCGCCGAGGACGACACCTACGTTATATTCGTAGAGGTCAAGACGAGAAGCGCGGGATATTCGGTGCAAAAGTACGGGCGCGGAGCGTCCGCTGTAAACCGGGCGAAGAAGGAGCATCTGATATTTGCCGCAAAGAGCTATCTGCGTGCCTTTCCTTCGACAAAAAAGCCGCGCATCGACGTTATCGAGATAACTCTCGAAAAGGGCGAGGACTGCGTTGCGGCGAAAATTTCACATTACAAAAACGCGGTAACGGACACGCGTCCGAGCGTTTGAAATAAAACAATATTCCACTACCGAAAGGACGAAAAAATGAACTATATAAGCACGAGAGGACAGAGCGCGGGCGTCAGCTCCGCTATGGCAATAAAGAACGGAATCGCGCCCGACGGCGGACTCTATATGCCCGAAACGATTCCTGCACTCACAGAAGATATGCTCCGCGAACTTTGCGATCTTTCTTACAGCGAGAGAGCGGCAAAGGTGATGTCTCTCTTCCTTACCGACTACACCGAAGAGGAGCTTCTTGCAGACTGCAAGGAGGCGTACGGCGACAATTTTGACGGATATGCCGCGCCCGTTGTAAACGCGGGCGACAAGATGAGAGTTCTTGAGCTCTGGCACGGTCCGACCTGCGCATTCAAGGATATGGCGCTTCAGATAATGCCCAGACTTCTTTCAAGAGCGCTCGTAAAGACGGGCGAGGAGCGTACCGCTCTTATTCTCGTTGCAACCTCGGGAGACACCGGAAAGGCGGCTCTTGAAGGCTACCGCGACGTAAACAGAATAAAGATCTCGGTATATTACCCTGTTGACGGCGTAAGCCGCGCGCAGAAGCTTCAGATGACTACGCAGGAGGGCGGCAACGTCAACGTGTGCGCTATCAAGGGCAACTTTGACGATGCACAGAGCGGAGTCAAGAAGATCTTTGCGGACAAGGATTTTGCCGCAGAGCTTGACAAGAAGGGATACTTCCTCTCGAGTGCAAACTCGATAAACTGGGGACGCCTCGTTCCGCAGACCGTTTACTACATTTCCGCTTGGTGCGACCTTGTAAAGAGCGGCGACATAAAGTTCGGTGACAAGATAGATATATGCGTACCTACGGGAAATTTCGGTAACATCCTCGCCGCATTCCTTGCAAAGAAGATGGGACTTCCCGTTGGCAGATTCATCTGCGCATCCAACTCGAACAACGTTCTTACCGACTTCTTCAAAACGGGTACCTACGACAGAAACAGAGATTTCCACGTAACCGTTTCCCCTTCTATGGACATACTTATATCGAGCAACCTCGAAAGACTTCTCTATCTTGCCGCAGGCGCGGAAAAGACGAGAAAGTACATGGAGCTTCTCGCAAAAGAGGGCAGATACACTCTCGACAAAGAGAACTTTGAAAAGATCACCGCCGAGTTTGACGGATACTATACCTCCGAGGACGCTTGCAAGAGCGAGATCAAGTCGGTCTTCGACAGATACTCCTATCTCGTTGACACGCACACCTCGGTAGCTCTTGACGCGGCAGAGCGTTATCTTTCGGAAAACGTAAACGCCGCCGACAAGATCGTCGTTGCATCGACCGCAAGCCCCTACAAGTTCGCTCCCGCAGTTGCATCCTCGCTTGGAGTAGCCGTAAGAGAGAGCGACGCGGAGATCTTCGCAGACCTTGCAAATGCAAGCGGCACAAAGGTTCCGAAGCAGCTTTCCGACGTTCTTACCAAGGAGATCCGCTTTAAGAAGGTTATCGATCCCGAGGATATGAAGGCTTCGGTAATCGACTTTATTTCGTAAGTATTCTGTTTTCGCGGTGCGGTCGGTTTTTCCGACCGCACCCGAAATTCACATTAAGACCTTTGGCTCGAAGGTCGCGCAGACGGTATCGACAGACGATTTTGCATAGCCGGGTCCGACCTCAACGCTCGGCGCCTTGCATCTGCTGACTCCGTCGTGCCAGCGGCAGTTCATAACTCCGCAGACTATCGCCTTTTCTATCGGAGCGGACGTCATATCAAACGTGCTCTCGCGCAGGCGCTCTGTCTTTGAGTCTGTAAATATATCACTCATAAAATTTTCCCTTTCTCTGATCTAAAAAAACATAAGGGGTGTCGGCAAATATGCCGTCAAGGTTTATCTTTTCCTTAAAATAAAAGTTTATACTCTAAAAAAGGAGGCGCGCTATGTCACTTTTCGCTATTGCGGATACGCATCTGTCACTTAAAAATCCCAAGCCGATGGACGTTTTCGGCTCGCGTTGGGCAGCCCATCACGAAAAGCTTGCGTCTCTTTGGAAAAATATCGTCAGCGAAAACGATACCGTTGTTATCGCGGGTGACATTTCGTGGGCTATGACTCTCGAAGAAGCGCTTGACGATCTCCTTTTTCTTGAAAATCTACCCGGAAAAAAGATACTTTTAAAGGGAAACCACGACTACTGGTGGTCAACTATGACGAAAATGAACGCCTTTTTCGAGGAACACTCGATAAAGAGCATTTCGCTTTTACATAACGGTCACGCGGTATGCGAGGACTTTATCATCTGCGGCACTCGCGGCTGGTACAGCGACGAGGAGTGCAGTAAAGAGAACGCCGATTTCAAAAAGCTCTCGGCAAGAGAGGCAACTCGCCTTGAAGCATCCCTTTCAAGCGTCACGGACAAGTCGGGCAAGGAAATACTCGTTTTCACGCACTTCCCTATCGTGTACGGAGATTTCGTATCGAGAGAGATGCTCGATATTCTCCGCAAATACTCGGTAAAGCGCGCGTTTTTCGGACATATTCACGGCAGATATTCAGTCCCCAAAACCACACTTTTCGAGGGCGTGGAATTTGCACTTATTTCGGCCGATTTCCTTGATTTCAGACCTCAAATAATAAAGGCGTGAAAAAAGGGACGTTTTTCTTTAGTTTTTGTAAAAAAAGTATTGACATTTCTACGCTTTTGGCGTAAAATAGGTAAGATACTTTAATATATAATAATATTTGTATAAATTACCGGAGGTAAAACAACATGAAACTTAACAGTACGACAAATCCCGAAAAGAACGTTGCTGTTCTCGAGTTTGTTATCGACAAGGAGACCTTTGACGCAGAAGTTACCAAGGTTTTCGAAAAGAAGAAGGGCGACATCGCTATCCCCGGCTTCAGAAAAGGCAAAGCACCCCGCCACCTCATCGAGAAGATGTACGGCGCAGGCATCTTCTTTGACGATGCTCTCGCAGCTCTCGTTCCCGCAGCTTACGAAGCGGCTCTCACCGAGTCGGGCGTAAACGCAGTAAGCGCACCTGAGTACGACATCAAGTCTATCGATGAAAACGGCGTTACCGTTACCGCAAAGATCTTCACTAAGCCCGAGATCACTCTCGAGGGCTACAAGGGCATCGAGCTCACCAGAAAGATCGCTCCCGTTACAGACGAGGAAGTAGAAAACGCATTCAAGGCAGAGCTTGAAAAGAACGCAAAGGTATCCGACGTTGAAGGACGCGCTGTTAAAAACGGCGACACCGTTATCATCAACTACAAGGGTATGCTCGACGGCGTTGCATTCGAGGGCGGCACCGCAGAGGGCGCAAGCCTTAAGCTCGGCTCGGGACAGTTCATTCCCGGATTTGAGGAGCAGGTTGAGGGTCACGAGCTTGGCGAAAGCTTCGACATCAACGTAACCTTCCCCGAAGAGTACGGCGCAGAGGAGCTTGCAGGCAAGGCAGTTGTATTCCACATCGACCTTCTCTCTGCAAAGGAGACCATTCTCCCCGAGGCTGACGACGAGTTCGCAAAGGACGTTTCCGATTTCGACACTCTCGACGAGTACAAGGCAGATCTCAAGGCTAAGATCGAAAAGAACCACACCGACGCAGCTATGCGCGACGTAAACGATAAGATGGCTACCGCTCTCGGCGAGCTCGTTACCGACGAGATTCCCGAGGTTATGTTCGACAATGAGGCAGAAAATCTCGTTCGCGACTACGATGCACGTCTCCGTTCCATGGGTATGTCTCTTAACGACTACCTCAAGTACACCGGCGGCTCGCTCGACTCGATCAGAGAAGAGATGCGTCCCCGCGCTATTTCGCAGGTAAAGACCCGTCTCGCTCTTGAGAAGATCGCAGAGCTTGAGAACATCGAGGTAAACGACGAAGAGGTTGACGCAGAATTCCAGAAGATCGCTGACAGCTATCAGATGGACGTAGCTCAGGTTAAGATGTACATCGCATCTGAGGACCTCAAGAACGATCTCAAGGTTCAGAAGGCTGCTGATTTCGTAAGAGATAACGCAGTTATCACCGACGTTGAATAATTCTCCGCACACCGGGAATATAATAGAACGTTACAAAAAAGCACACAAGTCAAGGAGGGTTTAAAAATGCCACTCGTTCCAACCGTAATTGAACAGACCGGCAGAGGTGAGCGTGCCTACGACATCTTCTCCCGTCTTCTTAATGACAGAATAGTTTTCCTCTCCGACGAGGTCAACGATGCTACCGCATCTCTCGTCGTTGCACAGCTTCTCTTCCTTGAAGCTCAGGATCCCGACAAGGACATCAGTCTTTACATCAACAGCCCCGGAGGCTCTGTCTCCGCAGGTCTTGCCATCTACGACACGATGAATTTCATCAAGTGCGACGTATCTACTATTTGCGTAGGTATGGCGGCAAGCATGGGCGCATTCCTTCTGTCAAGCGGGGCAAAGGGCAAGCGTTTCGCCCTTCCCAACAGTGAGATCATGATCCACCAGCCTCTCGGCGGAATGCAGGGTCAGGCAAGTGACATCAAGATCCACGCAGATCACATAATAAACACCCGTGAAAAGTTAAACCGCATTCTCGCGGCAAACACGGGTAAGCCGATAAAGACTATCGAGCGCGACACCGAGCGCGACAACTTCATGTCCGCCCTTGAAGCCGCTGAATACGGACTTATCGACCGCGTGATCGAAAAAAGAATATAAACGTCAAAAAAGCCGTATTTTTGCAAATACGGCTTTTGACAACCTTTTATTATTTTCCTAAGGAAAGGAATTTTCAGAATATGGCAAACAACATTCCTCCGAGAGACAACGACAGAGCACACCGCTGTACCTTCTGCGGAAGACCTGAAAGCGATGATCTCATACTCATCTCCTCTCCGATAGCAAACGCCTTTATCTGCTCGGACTGCGTTGACACCTGCGCAGATATTTTAGACGATCAGTTTGAGGAGGAGGCTGCACTTCAGAGCGGAGAGCTTTCTCTCGAGACACTTCCGAAGCCTATCGACATCAAGAATATGCTTGATTCCTACGTTATCGGTCAGGATGCGGCCAAAAAGGCTCTTTCGGTTGCAGTTTACAACCACTATAAGAGAATACTCACGTCCGAAAAGACGGCAGGCAAGAAAAAGCGCGCAAAGGACGCTCTTCCCGAGGAGGAAAAGGTCGAGATCCAGAAGAGCAACGTTCTTCTTCTCGGTCCTACCGGTGTAGGAAAGACCTTCCTTGCGCAGAATCTCGCAAGATCGCTCAACGTCCCCTTCGCTATTGCAGACGCGACCACGCTCACCGAAGCGGGATATGTCGGCGAGGACGTTGAGAATATCCTTCTGAAGCTTATTCAGGCTGCCGACTACAACATCGAGCTTGCCGAAAAAGGAATTATCTATATCGACGAGATCGACAAGATCTCGCGCCGCAGCGAAAACCGCTCGATAACGCGCGACGTATCGGGTGAGGGAGTTCAGCAGGCACTGCTCAAGATACTTGAGGGTACTGTATCGAACGTTCCTCCGCAGGGCGGAAGAAAGCATCCTAATCAGGATTTCATACAGATCGACACCTCGAATATTCTCTTTATCTGCGGAGGCGCATTTGACGGACTCAGCGAGATAATCGAGAAAAGGCGCGGAAATCAGGTCATCGGCTTCAACAGCGAGGTTATGACCAAGACTGAAAAGGGCGGCGCGAACATCCTCCGCGACGTCACTCCGCACGACGTTGTAAAGTACGGACTTATCCCCGAGCTTATCGGACGTCTGCCTGTAATCGTCAGCCTTGACAGTCTCGATACCGATATGCTTTCGAGAATCCTCACCGAGCCGAAAAACTCGCTCACAAAGCAGTACAAGGCGCTTCTTTCTATGGATAAGGTTGACCTTATTTTCGAGGAGGGTGCGATCCGAGCTATCCGTTGGTACCAGTTTGGTGCGTTCTGCCCGTTGTTCCGCTCTCACGGAGAATATCCGTACCGCGAAATTTTCAATATTGCGAACGAAAACGAAGAGGCATATCAGTCCATACTTGATTATATGAAGCTTCGGTACCAACTTATGCCATACATTTATTCCTTGGCGGGACATGCCTACCACTCCGACTACACGATTATGCGTGGTCTTGTGATGGACTTTTTCGACGATGCCAACGTACTGAATATCAACGATCAGTATATGTTTGGACCATCATTCTTGGTTTGTCCTGTTTCGGAATACAAGGCACGTTCGCGTAAGGTTTATCTGCCGAAATGCGAGGGTTGGTACAGACTTAATGCGTTCTCGATAGGGAAATGTGGAGACTGGGCAGGAGATTTCTACGAAGGTGGTCAGGAAATCGATGTAAATGCACCATTAGTGTATATGCCGGTATTTGTAAAAGCAGGTTCCATTATTGCTAAGGGCAAGCAAATGGAATACACCGACCAATATCCCGACCACGAACACTTCATCGACGTATATTCAGGAGCAAACGGCTCGTTTGAACTCTATTCCGACGAAGGCACGAACTACAACTACGAAAAAGGCGAATACAGCATAATTCCAATGGATTATGACGATGAGGCAAAAACCCTTACACTCCTCGACCGTCGTGGTTCGTACAAAGGCATGCCTGAAAGCGTAAAAATCACTGTCAGATACATTCCGAAAGAATTGACACAACGTACGTATTGCTCGGCAACCTACACGGGTCAAGAACTTGTGCTTAAATTGAATGAGTACACGGATGTGATACAGATGGAAGAATAATAGAGAATCACAAAAATCAAAAATGGCAATCTTAATAGGTTGCCTTTATTATTGCGTTGTAGGGATGCAAGGTTTTCGTTTTTGCATTAAGAAAATATCAATTGTGTTTTGCTAAATATTCAAATACGCGCAGAAAATTGTTCGTAAAGAGTCGCTTTCTTGAGTTGTTACTCAATCAAAATACAAAGAAATAAGCGAAAAGTTAAAATGTAAAATACTGATATTCAGCCTGAAGAAAAAATATTTCAAAAAAAGTGTAGAAAAAGTTTGGAAGAAAGGAAAAGTGTGTACATTTGCACACCCCAAAGGAGGAATGTCGAGGGAGGAAGATAGGGGTGTTAGAGAGAGTACATTGAAAGAAATGGATATTTAAGCCGAGAAGGGTAAAGGAACGCGAGGTTGTATCGACGAAGGAAAATACAACAAGAAAGATTTACAACAACGAAGAGTTTGATCCTGGCTCAGGATGAACGCTAGCGGC
>JAZSKY010000057.1:0-54834 GCA_045535095.1 Eubacteriales bacterium
GCTTGTAGGTTCGCAAATTATCGTCAACAGGGTTCACCTCATCCGTCGCTAACGCGACACCGTCTCGCCGCAGCTCGGTCACGCTCGGGCTCTGACACCACACTGTGGTGTCATTCACTCCCCTCGCGCCGCTTCGCTACCCATCAAGGGGAAGGCTTTCGGGAGGAACAAAAACCGCACCTTTGGTGCGCCTTCTCCCCCTAAAATGTAAATTTCGCCATCTGCGATAATTTACGTATTGACAAAGCTTTTAATTATAATTATAATTAAAGTAGTAAATTATGTAATTTTCTCCGCCGAAAGGCGGTTTGGAGGATAAAAAATGCTTAAAAGGTTTATTTCGCGCGCACTTGCTTTGATACTCGCTTTAGCGACCGCGCTTTCACTCGCTATCTTTTCGGTGTCCTGCACCGAGGAAGGAGTCGAAAGCACGCCGAGCGGCGATACTCCGCCCGTTACAGAAAACGAGGGCGGCGAGTCTGACGCTCCCAAGTTCGAGGAAAAGAGTGCGCTTAAAATAAGCGAGCTTATGGTAGTCAATACCGTTGGCGCGACCGACGAAAAGGGCAAGACGTCACCTTGGATAGAGCTTTTTAACGTCAGCGAAGGCGAGATCGAGCTTTCCGAATACTCTATTCAGCTTGGTACGGGAGCGATCGTTCCCCTTCCCGCTAAAAAGCTTGCGTCCGGCGAGTACGCGCTTGTATTTACAAACGGAGAGAGCGGCGAAAATTCTATTTCGCTCGAGCTTTCCTCGTCAAAGGGCGCAATCACCCTCTACCACGGCGAGTATATAAGCCAGAGCTTCGTTTACATCAACAGAAGCGCAAACCACTCCTATATCGTATCAAACGGAAGCGAGACACCCTACCCCACCCCCGGATATGAGACCGTACGCGAAAAGGACAACCTTGTAATCAGCGAGCTTATCGCATCTAACTCGCTCTTCCCGATAGACGGTGTTGACTGCGACTGGATCGAGCTTTACAACGCGTCCGAAAACGCGATAGACCTTTCGACCTACTACGCATCGACCGACTCGACAGAGCCGTACAGAGCAAATCTTCCGCACGTAACCCTTGAAAGCGGCGAATATCTCGTTCTCGCTTGCGAAAGAGATCTTCCCTTCAAGCTTTCAAAATCGGGTGAGGGCGTATATATCACCCGTAACGACGGCGTTCTTGCCGCATCGGTGACCTTCGACGCAATGGAAAAGAACACCTCCTGGACCTACGACTGCGGAGTCTCCGCCACCCCCTCGCCCGGATACGAAAACACCGAGAGCGGATACGCGGCAGCTATTACCGCAAGAGGCGGACTTATCATCACCGAGGTCGTTTCGTCCAACACGAAATACTCGCAGTTCAACAAGAATTACTGCGATATGGTTGAGATATATAACAGTTCTGACGAGGCTGTTCTCCTTTCCGACTACTATTTCTCGGACAAGGGCAGCGAGCCTATGCTCTATCAGCTTCCCGAGGTGACTCTCGAGCCGGGCGCATACTACGTTATCTACTGCGATGCAGACGTTTCGGGCGCGGCGCCTATCGGCATCTCGTCGGACGGCGAAAATCTCTGGCTGACACGCGCGGACGGATATATTTCGGACGCTCTTGCAGTGCCCGACATTCCCGTCAACCGCTCTTGGGGAAGATACGAGAACACCCTCGTCTATTTCGCAACTCCGTCTATCGGCAAGGCAAACCCCGTGGGCGGACACAAAAAAATAACCGCAACTCCTCTTGCAAGCTCGCCGAGCGGAAGCTACACCGAGACCCTCAGCGTAACTCTCTCGGGTGAGGGCGCGATATACTACACCACGGACGGCTCGAAGCCGTCAAACAGCTCGAAAAAGTATGAGGGCGAGACAATAAACGTCTCCGAAAACCTCGCGATCCGCGCTGTGGCGTACGACGGCGACAAGATCCCCTCCTACGAGGTCACGTACAACTATTTCATAGACCTTCCCGAATACGAGCTTCCGATAATAAAGATCTCGATGTCGGACGACGACCTTTTCGGCGATAGCGGAATCTACACGAAATACAACTCGAAGATCGAGCGTCAGGCAAACTGCGCCTTCTACGTTGACGGAAACGAGGAGTTTTCGATAAACTGCGGCATAAAGGTCTTTGGCGCTTACAGTAGACGCTTTCCCAAAAAGAGCTTCCAGCTTGAGTTCCGTACAAGCTACGGCAAGGGACGTCTTGAGTACAAGATATTTGAAAATCTGAATATTGAAAGCTTCAACAACATCGTTCTGCGTAGCGGATCGCAAAATCTCTACTACACCGACTCGATGATAGTTGACGAGTACACCACCTCGCTTGCCGCGTACAGCGGAAACACGCCCGAGCTTCTCGTTCAGGCGTACCGCCCCTGCCACCTCTATCTCAACGGAGAATATTGGGGCATATATTTCATAAGAGAAAAGATCGACGATGATTTCGTTGCCGACCATTTTAACGTATCAAAGGACAGCGTTACCGTTATAGACTGGCCGAACTCCCTCAAATCGGGTAGCTCGAAGCAGGGCTGGGGCGAGATATGGAGCGCCGTTTACGGCAGTAAGAAGCGTAACTTTTCCAAGGACGAAAACTATACGTGGCTTGCCGATCAGCTTGACCTTGAAAGCTTTTCGGATATGATAATTATGCGTATGTGGACGGGAGATATGGACCTTGCCAATATGCGCGCGGTGAAATCGTCCGAATACGAGGGCGGAAAATGGCATTTCGTTCTCTACGATAACGACATCAGCTTCCGCGGAACGGCGGCAATATCCACAAGATTCAACGCATTCCTCAACGACGGAAGATATACGCAGACTCACGCGCTTTTCCGCGCGCTTATGGAAAACGAGCAGTTCAGAGTCTATTTCACAGAGCGACTTGCATTCCATTTAAACAACACGCTTACTCCCGAAAACGCGCACGCCCGTCTCGATGAAATGATAGCAGAGCTTGAACACGATATGCCCTATCAGATCGAGCGCTGGAAGGGTGTCACCAACGAGAGCGATATGGTACACCTTGGCTCTATGGATCGTTGGAGAAGCAACCTCAAGACTCTGCGCTCTTGGACGGACGAGATAAGAATCGAATGGTTCGTCAAGGACACCGCCAAGGCAATGAAGCTTGACGCCGAGGGAGTAAAGAAATATCTCGGCGAGGAATTTGTAAAATACGTTCAGTAGCGGTGAGAATATGGAGCAAAAGAGAAAAAAGAAAAGCCTCGCATCAAACTGCGAGAGCTGTGAATTTTACGATTACGATGAATTTTACGAGTCCTACTCGTGCAGAGTAAATCTCGATCAGGACGAGCTTGTGAGATTCATTTCGGGCGAGAGCGCGTCCTGCCCCTACTATCGCTACTACGATGAGTACAAGAGCGTTCAAAAGCAAAACTGACAAGGGAGGCTTATATGATACAGCTTAACGTATTTCCCGGCGGAAAGAAGAGAATCGTCACCTTCAGCTATGACGACGGACATATAAACGACGTCCGCCTCGTCGCCCTTTTCAACAAGTACGGCGTCAAGGGTACCTTTCATCTTAATGACAAGAGAGTCGGCTTTGACAAGAGAAAAGCCGAGATGCGCGAGCTTTACCGCGGTCACGAGATCTCTTGCCACACGTCAACACACGGATTTCTTGTTAATATGCCGTCCTCGAGCATAATAAACGAGGTTTTCGAGAACAGACGCGCTCTTGAGGAGATCGCGCAGTATCCGGTTGTCGGAATGTCCTACCCCTCGGGCGACTTCTCAAAGGAGGTAGAGGCGTCGCTTGCCGCCTGCGGCATCGTTTACAGCCGCACCGTTCTCTCCACCGAAAAGTTCGGTCTTCCCGAGAATTTTCTTGAATGGCACCCGACCTGCCACCACAGCAAGGCTCTTGCCCTGAGCGAGAGATTTATGTCAAATCTCGACTCGCAGTGGGAGCGTCCCCTTTTCTACATCTGGGGACACGCGCACGAGCTTCGCTATGAGGAGGACTGGGAGTATATGGAGAAGCTTCTCTCCGCAGTCTCGGGCTCGGACAAGATATGGTACGCAACGAATATCGAGATATATCGTTACAGACAGGCGCAGAAATCTCTCGTTGTTTCGGCAGACGAAAAGATCATTTACAACCCCTCGTCTATCGACGTCTGGGTAGAAAGAGACAAGACCGACATAATAAAGATCCCCGCAGGCGAGACGGTATTTATCTGAATACGGAAAAAAGCAGAGAACGTAATGTTCTCTGCTTTTTAGTTTTGCTTAAATTAAGCAGCAAGTACGGTGATTCTGTTCTTGGTGATCTCGGTTACGAGGTCGATGATCCAGAAAATGAAGCCAAGACCTACGAAGCAAAGAATTCCAACTACGAGAGTAACAATGTTCTTGGTCTCAACGAAACGAAGAATGCGATATACTCCGCTAACGAGCGATCCAAGGAAGATCTGAAGAAGAATCTTAGCAATCTTAGGAAGGTTCTCATAAGTTTCGGTAAATTTCATCGGTTTGTACCCCTTTCATAATATAATTTACATTTTTATTATACACACGATTTTCACAAAAATCAATACTTTGCGCCAAAAAAATACATTTTTTGTACACATTTCGACTAAGTTTTACGCGTCAGCGCCGCATTTTTCCTCCAAAGTGCCTCTCGCCGACTCAAAAGCCTCGTGCAAAACGTCCATATCCGAATAGAGATCTGCCATGCGGAAGGCGAGCGCGCCGTGCTGACGAAGCTCTCTGCCTCTTTCAAAGAAGAAGTCTCCGGGTCCGCGAATAGCAAGGTCTGCCTCGGCTATGCGGTAGCCGTTGGTTGTTTCGCAAAGCGCCTCGAGCCTCTTTTTCGACTGCTCTCCGAGGCTGTCGCCAACGAGGATACACCACGATTTATGCTTTCCTCTGCCAACTCGTCCTCTGAGCTGATGTAGCTGAGAAAGACCGAACCGCTCGGCGTTTTCAATTATCATAAGGGTTGCGTTAGGCACGTTCACTCCGACCTCGATGACCGTCGTTGACACAAGCACCGACACCCTTCCCTCGACAAAATCGCGCATTACCGCGTCCTTTTCGGACGAGGGCATCTTGCCGTGCAGACAAGCAACAGAAACTCCGTCAAGCGCCTTTTTGAGGCTCTCGGCGTGCTCGGTTGCGCTCTTTATCTTTGCAGACGAGTTTATCGGCTTGCCGTAAAAGTCAACGAGCGCGGAGGTGTCCGTCTCCTTATCGGACGTATCAGATACCTCGATAGACGGGCAAACGACGTATATCTGACGCCCCTCGCTCGCCTGCGTACGGATAAATCCGGTCAGGCGCTCTCTGTACTCCTCGTCAACAAGGAAGGTTGAGACCTTCTGTCTGCCGGGCGGCAGACTATCGACCGCGCTATGGTCGAGGTCTCCGTATATAGACATCGCAAGCGTTCTCGGTATAGGAGTCGCGCTCATTGCGAGAACGTGAATATCCCTGCCCTTTGCGGCGAGCATTTCTCTCTGATTTACTCCGAATCTGTGCTGCTCGTCTATGACCGCAAGCGAAAGATCGGCAAAGTCCACGCCTTGAGAAATGAGGGCGTGCGTTCCTATTATGACCTGCGCCTCGCCCGAGGCTATCTCGGCGTACGCGGCGTTCTTTTTCGCCTTCGTCATGCTTCCGACAAGGAGCGTGCATTTTATTCCAAGACCGCCGAAAAGCTCGGAAAGGTCTCTGTAATGCTGGGTTGCAAGTATCTCGGTGGGTGCCATAAACGCCGCCTGACGCGAGTTTTTCGCGGCAAGATAGAGCGCGGCGGCGGCACAGACCGTCTTTCCGCTTCCAACGTCTCCCGAAAGGAGTCTGTGCATAGCAACGCCCGACGACATATCGGCGTATATCTCGCGTATAACGCGAGCTTGCGCGTCTGTAAGCGTGAAATCAAGCGCATTCACAAAGGCGCGCTTGTCATTATCCGACAAGGTGAGCTTTGCTCCGCATACGAGCTGCTTTTCTCTCTTTGAGGAAATAACCGAGAGGGCAAACTCGTAAAGCTCCTCGAAAACGAAATACTTTCTCGCTCTCTCAAGCTGCTCAAGATTCTGCGGACGGTGTATTATGCGTACCGCCTCGGCAAAGCTAATAAGACCTCTTTCCCTTCTCACGCTCTCGGGTATTCTCTCGACCTCAAGGTCTGCCGTTTCGAGTGCAAGCGCAATGGTGCTTCTGACTATTTTCTGCGAAAGTCCTGCAGTTAAGGGATAAACCGCATAGAAATCGGGGAGTGTTCTCGAAAGAGAGGTCGGCTCGAAATCGGGAGCGGACAGCGTCCACGAGCTTTTCGTGCGCGTCACCTTGCCGTAAAAGCGGTAGGTCTCGCCCGTATGGAAAAGCTGCTTCATATATCCCTGATTAAAGAAAACGACCTGACATCTGCCGCTTTCGTCAAAGGCAACGAATTTTGTAAGAGTCATTCGCTTTTTGAGGGTGACCGACTTCGGCTCACAGCCGACAGTCAGTATCATAGACGAGGTCTCGCCCGACATCGCCGCCTCGCAGAGAGTCTTTACGTCCCCTCTGTTCTGGTAGCCGCGCGGGAAAAGACGGAGAAGGTCTCCGACAGTATAGACTCCAAGAGCGGCAAAAAGCTCTGCCCTTTTCTGTCCGATACCCGAAATGGCGCTTACGGGTGAGGTAATATCTATCTTTTTCTCGATCATTCGGGCATCTCCCTTCAAAAGCATTCTTTACTTAAAATAATATCATAATATACTTTTTTTGTCAAGGAGAGAAAGAAAAGCTACCTCTATTTCCAACATATTTCCCGATACCCCTTGAATATGCAAAAACATTTTGATATAATAGATAGATGGTAATCTGAACGCAGGAAAGGAGCCGCTATGATTTTTTCAAAAAGCGAAAGCTGTTGCTTTACAGGGCACCGCTCGATGACCGATGCCGAAAAACAGAGGGCTTCTGCCGAGTTAAAGAGAATAATACGCACTCTCGCCAAAAACGGAGTTTCCCACTTCATAACGGGCGGAGCGGTCGGCTTTGACACGCTTGCGGCAAGCGCGGTGATCTCACTCCGCGACTCAGAGGTGATTACCGACGCACTCGGAAACACTGTGAAAATCTATCTCACAGTGGCGGTCCCCTGCCCCGAGCAGAGCGAAAAGTGGTCTTTTCGTGACCGCGCGGTCTATAACAGTATCCTGCGCGATGCAAACGAGGTCATAACCCTTTCCGATCACTACGAGAAAAACTGTATGTTCGTACGCAACAGATATATGGTAGATAATTCGGCATACTGCATAGCGTACGTAACGCAGAGCCGCGGCGGCTCATATTATACTATGAGCTACGCCGACAAATCGGGAAGCTGCGTAATAAATATTGCCGAAAATTCGGGTGGTGCAGTATGAACGAGAGAGAAATAGTCCTTGATTTTTACAAAAACGATCCCGAAGGCGCAAAGAAGGCGCTTATACGTATCGACGCAGGCGAAAAGGGTGCTTACATTATCGGCGAATGGTATTTCTGGAGACACACCTTTAAAGTGAACCGCGACTGTCTCATTCCCCGTCCTGACACCGAGTGCATCGTTGAAAAGGCAATAGCGGAGATACCGAAAAACTCGGTATTTGCCGATCTTTGTACGGGTAGCGGCTGTATCGCGCTCTCTGTTTTGTCCGAGAGAAGCGACCTCAAAGCGATCGCTATCGATGTCTCGGACGGCGCTTTGCAGATGGCAAAAACAAACGCAGAAAATCTCGGTCTCTCCGACAGAATAAAGTTTATAAAAGCCGATCTTCTTGCCGAGGATCCGCTTGAAAATGTGCTTTTTGGAGCGATAGTTTCAAACCCTCCGTACATTACGTCAAGCGTGGTGGACTCGACTCCCGATCTTTCTGCCGAGCCGAGAATTGCGCTCGACGGCGGCGACGACGGACTTATATTCTACCGTCATTTCGTCAAGAATTTCAGAAAAAATTTAGGAAAAGACGGAAAATTCATCTTCGAGATCGGATTTGATCAGCGAAAGGCTATCACCGAGATCGCAGAGAAAAACGGCCTTTACTGCAAGGTAACGCGAGATTACGGCTCAAACGACAGAATTGCCGTAATTACGGAAAACATATAAAATATCTTTGTGAGGTATTAAAATGAAAAACATTTGTCTTATTTTCGGCGGAAAATCCTCCGAGCATGAGGTCTCGCTCAGAAGCGCGAGCGCAATTCTTAGCGGTATCAATCGCGAAAAATATTCGGTCACTCTGCTTGGCATAACGAAAAGCGGAGAGTGGTACGTTTTCGAGGGAGACTCCTCGAAAATTATCGACGGAAGCTGGCTTTCGGACGAAAAAAATCTTACAAGAGCAACCCTTTCGGTGAATTTCGGTGAAAAGGCGCTCGTTCTTGACGACGGAAGAAAGATCCACGTTGACGTCGCTTATCCCGCAGTACACGGAGAAAACTGCGAGGACGGACGTCTCCAGGGCCTTTTCGAGCTTGCAGGTATTCCCTTCGTTGGCCCCGGATCGCTCGCGTCCTCGATCTCGATGGACAAGAGCGTAACCAAGGCGATAATCAGCACGATAGGTGTTCCGCAGGCAAAGGCGTTCATCGTTTTCGACTCGCACAAGGCGTCCTCCTACAAGGAAGCGTTCGCCTGGTGCGAAAATATCGGATACCCCGTATTCGTAAAGCCGACCTCGGCAGGCTCGTCTGTCGGAAGCGCAAAGGTGAACTGCGCTTGCGAGCTTAAAGAGGCGCTTGACAGCGCCCTCGTTTACGGCGGAAAGGCTATGATCGAGGAATATATCAAGGCGCGCGAGGTTGAGGTTGCAGTCCTCGGTAACGACAGCCTGACGGTATCCGAGTGCGGCGAGATCGAGCCCGGCTCTGATTTCTACGATTACGATACCAAATACAAAAACGACACCGCGTCCTACTATATCCCTGCAAGAGTTTCTGAAAAGACGCGCGCGACCATCAGAGAGTACGCAAAGGCGATCTTCTCTGCACTTGGCTGCAAGGGACTGTCGCGAGTTGACTTCTTCGTCACGTCCGACGAAAAGATATATTTCAACGAGATAAACACCCTCCCCGGATTTACCTCGATAAGTATGTACCCAAAGCTTATGATGAACGAGGGAATGTCCTTCGAGGAGCTTATCACCTCGCTTATCGAGCTTGCGTAACAGGTCGTGAAAAGCACTAAATCAACCGAGGTCTCCTGCTACGTCGGATACTTCACGCAGGCTATAATTTTAAATCTTCTGCCCCTGTTTTTCGTTATTTTCCAAAACGATTACGGACTTTCGGGCACAAAGCTCTCCTTTCTCGTCTTTCTGACCTTCTTTACACAGATCGGAATAGACCTTGCCTTTGCATTTGTCGGAGAGAGGGCAAATCTCCGCTTTTTCGGTGTGCTTGCGCACGTCCTTGCGGCATCGGGACTGATCCTTCTCTCGGTTTTACCCGCGTTTATCGATCCCTTTGTCGGAATAACTGTTGCCGTTGTTATTTATTCGGCAGGAAGCGCCTTTTTGGAGGTCATAATAAACCCCCTTTTTGACAGACTTCCGCAAAAGGAGGAAAAGGGATTCTCGTTTGCCCATTCCTTTTACTGCTGGGGACAGATGACGGTTATTCTGCTCAGCGCGATAGCGCTTAAATTTCTTGGAAACACGTGGCGACCGATCCCCCTTTTCTGGTCGGTAGTGCCGATACTTAACGCTATAAATCTCGCATTTGCGCCCATTCCCGAAAAGATAGACGAAAGAGCGGAAAATTCGGTCAGATCGGCAAAAAAGCGAAGCTTTAACAAGCTTTCGATGACCCTTTTCATTACCGTAATGATCTGCGCAGGCTCTGCCGAGCAGTCTGTTGCGCAGTGGGCGTCCTATTTTGCCGAAAGAGGACTCGGCACGAGCAAGGTCGTAGGCGACCTACTCGGCCCCTGTATGTTCGCCTTCTTTATGGCGATGGGACGAACTCTTTTCGGAATGTTCGGGCAAAAGATCAATATCGCGAGCGCGCTCAAGGTGTGCGCTCTCTCGTCCGCCGCTTGCTATCTTGTTATAGCCTTTGCGCCGTCAAGCGCGATTTCGCTTATTGCGTGTGCGCTCAGCGGACTGACAGTCAGCCTTATGTGGCCCGCGACGCTTGATCTTGCTTCGTCCGCATTTTACTGCGGTACCGCCGTCTTTTCTCTGCTTTCGGTAGCAGGAGACCTCGGCTGTACGCTCGGTCCGAGTGTGAACGGTCTTGCGCTCGACTTTGCATCAAAATCCTCGATCACGTCGAGTCTCGCAAAAGTCTTTCAGATTTCAGAGGAGCAGATGTCGATCCGCCTCGGATTTGCGCTGGGCACCCTGCTTCCGATAATAATGCTTCTGACTCTTTCGATCATAACCGCGAAAATTCTTCCGAAAAAGTCGGAAAATTCTACTGCGGACGTGAAATAATATCGACTGTAAGATTATCATAAACGAGCTTCAGCGGCTCTCCGCTTAGCGAGTCGGTGTAGATCAGCGTGCCGTCGGTCAGCTTCAGAATACTCACGTCTCTGCCGCTTATAGTGTCGTGCGAGACGTCCGCGATATTCTCGTTTGAAAGATTTACAAAATCAAATATTCTGTCTATATTTTCGTGCTTTACCTCAAACTCCACGCCGAGAGAGGTAAAGCACCTTGTTTTTCCGTCGGGATCTACTGTGAAATACCAGTCGCTCATTGCCGAGCCTTCCTCGAAACGTACTATACACGATCTGTCCTCGTGCAGCTCGAGATTCAGAAGGTATTTTGCCTCGCCTACGGACACCTCAACGGTGTAAGCTCCGACGGGCGCAACAAACCCCTCCTCCCTTTCGCACGAGCAGAGTAAAACGAGCATAAGGCAAAGAATAATAAGCGCTTTTTTCATTTTCGTTCCCCTTTTGTTTTTTATATCTATATTTTGCCACGCTCGGGATTATGACAAGATGCTTACTATGTAAGTTGAAGCCCTTTAATGTGACACCGCCCTCGAAAAATGGGAGCGCACAATGGCGTTTTCGTATATTCCGAAAACTTGCTGTACTGCAAAAAAACAAAGCGGCAGGAAAAATCCTGCCGCTTTTATTCTTATATAATTCAGTCCTCGTAGTTAACTGCCTTGTCGAAAAGCTCCTCAACGTCCTCGCTCGGTGCCTTTGTGCAGAGGGTAACTGCAACTGCGGCAACCGTACCGATAACAAATCCGGGAAGGATCTCGTAAATTCCGAGGTGGGGGAGATAGATGAGCCAGAGAACGTCAGATATTGCTCCTGCAAGGATACCTGCAAGTGCGCCCTGGAAGTTAAAGCGCTTCCAGAAGAGCGAGAGCATGATCGCAGGACCGAACGCCGCGCCGAATACGCCCCACGCGTTCGAAACGAGACTCATTATCGAGCCTGCATTCGGGTTTGCCGCGATAAGCACTGCAACTACCGCTATCGCCGCAACTACCGCGCGGCTCGCCCAGTTCATTTCCTTGTCGCTTGCCTTGTTCTTGCGGATTATCGGCTTGTAAACGTCGCTTGCAAATGCCGAGGAAGCTGCGAGAAGCTGGCTGTCCGCCGTACTCATCGATGCGGCAAGAACTGCCGAAAGGAGAATACCCGAAACGAGCGGCGGGAATATCTTTCTTACCATTTCGATAAAGACAAGCTCGCCCGTAACGATAGATGCGTCGTGTCCGAGGAACATTCTGCCAACAATTCCGATAATTGCCGCGAAAGCAACGATAATTGCCGTCCAAGCGATACCGATCTTTGCAGATTTCTTGAGCGATTTCTGCGACTCGATCGACATATATCTGATAATTATGTGGGGCATACCGAAGTATCCAAGTCCCCACGCAAGTCCCGAGACGACCGTCTTCCAGTTCGGGAAGGCGTTCCAGTATCCTGCCTGGCTAATGCTCGATGCATCGCCTGCGTCAAGCGCGAATACGGCGAAGATAGGAGCGATAAGCATTGCGCCGAGAATGAGCATTCCCTGGAAGAAGTCGGTCCAGCAAACAGCCGAGAATCCTCCGAGGAATGTGTAACCGATGATTACGAGCGCCGCGATGTACATAGCGGTCTGTGCAGGTATGCCGAGAACGGTGTTGAAGAGCGTTCCGCACGCCTTGATGCTCGATGCCGAGTAAACGGTGTAGGCTACAAGGAAAACTGCCGCGCAGATAATCTGAAGCGCTCTCGATTTCGAGAGGAATCTGTTGGTCAGATACTGCGGGATCGTGATAGAATCGTTTGCAACTATCGAGAATTTGCGAAGACGGGGTGCTTCAACGAGCCAGCTGATCGCGTAACCGATAGCAAGTCCGAGAGAAACCCAGACCTCTCCGATTCCTGCCGCGTAAATAGCGGTGGGAAGTCCCATAAGTACCCATGCACTCATATCAGATGCGCCTGCCGAAAGAGCGGCAACCCATGCGCCCATTTTTCTTCCGCCGAGGAAGAAGGTCTTTTCGCCGCCTTCTCTGTTCTTAACGAAGAAGAACACGCCTATTCCGAGCATAAACAAAAGATAGACAATAAAAACAATAATTTCCATAATATATTCCTTTCTTTTTGTTATTTGTCCGTTTTATTTAGTCATTTTTTCCTGTTTTACTTTTTTATCTATAACGTGACGGGACGCAAGCTCGGCTCTGATGTCCTCAAGCGAGATTCCCATTTCGATCATAAGCACCATTACGTGATAGGTGAGGTCTGCAATTTCGTAAACGGTTTCCTTCTTGTCGTCTGCCTTACCTGCGATTATTACCTCGGTACATTCCTCTCCGACCTTCTTTAGTATCTTGTCAATTCCCTTTTCGAAGAGGTAGGTGGTATAAGATCCCTCTTTTTTCTCGATCTTACGTCCGACAAGCATCTTCATAAGTCCTTCAAGCGAGAATTTGCTCTCAAGCTCTGCGAGATTTTCCTCGTTTTCATAGATCTTTTCATTGAAGCAGGACTCGCTTCCGGTGTGGCAAGCAGGTCCGTCTTTGAGCACCTGTACCTCAAGAGCGTCGTTGTCGCAGTCGGCGGTGATGCTGACTATGTGCTGATAGTTTCCGCTCGTCTCACCCTTGAGCCAAAGCTCCTGACGGGAGCGGCTGTAAAAGCAGGTGAGTCCCTTTTCCATAGAGATCTGAAGGCTCTCTCTCGACATATAAGCGAGGGTGAGAAGCTTTTTCGTCTCTGCGTCGATAACTACTACAGGGATAAGTCCCTTTTCGTCAAATTTAAGCTTTTCTATATCAAAATTATACATTTCATTTTCACCTTTCAAATCAAAGTCTCATACTTACGCCGCCGGCGGCAAGATATTTTTTAAGATCGGGAATTTCTATCTGCCCGAAATGGAACACCGATGCGGCAAGTCCTGCATCTACTCTCGGGAGCGTGTTGAACAGAGTGAGGAAGTCCTCTTTCGATCCTGCTCCGCCCGATGCGATGACCGGTACGCTGACCGCGTTACAGACCGCATCCAGCATTTCAAGGTCAAATCCGCCCTTGACGCCGTCTGTGTCTATCGAGTTGACAACGATCTCGCCTGCGCCGAGCTCGACTCCTCTTTTTATCCAGGAGATCGCCTCGATGCCCGTATTTTCGCGTCCGCCCTTGGCGAAAACGCGGAAAACTCCGTCAACTCGCTTGATATCGACCGAAAGCACTACGCACTGACTTCCGTATTTCTCCGCGCCCTCTTTTATGAGCATCGGATTTCTGATCGCGCCCGAATTGACACTGACCTTGTCTGCGCCGCATTTCAGCACTCTGTCAAAGTCGTCGAGCGTGTTGATTCCGCCGCCGACCGTCAGCGGTATGAAAACCTTGCGAGCCGTCTCGCAGAGGATGTCGGTAAAGAGCGCTCGTCCCTCGGACGATGCCGTAATATCGTAGAAAACAAGCTCGTCCGCTCCGTTTTCGCTGTAAAACTGCGCCAGAGACACGGGAGAGGAAACGTCGGACAGCCCGAGGAAGTTGACTCCCTTTACTACCCTTCCGTCTCTCACGTCAAGACACGGTATTATTCTTTTTGTTATCATTGATCTTTATCCTTTCTCAGAACCCTTTTTGTAAAAAGGGTTCCGAACCTCCCAAAAACTTTACTTAAACTATTTTTTATCTATTTTGATTAAAGTTTTTGAAGATCCAATAAACTTTTTTCAAAAAGTTTCTTAGTGGGTTTTAGGGGCAAAGCCCTTGGCGATGGCTTCCGAGAGCTTGATAGCGCCTGTGTAGTACGCCTTGCCGATTATCGCGCCGTAAACGTCCATTTCGCGAAGAGCGATAACGTCCTTGATAGAGGAAACGCCGCCCGATGCGATAATGTTCATATCGTACTTTTCGGAAAGCTCCTTGTAGAGCGCGAGGTTCGTGCCGCGCATTGCTCCGTCGCGCGAAATATCGGTACAGATGACCGTTTTAACGCCGATCTTCTGCATTTTATCAAAGAAATCGTTGCTTTTTACGCCGCTTTTCTCGATCCAGCCCTTGACCGCTATCTCGCCGTCCTTGATGTCAGCGCCGACTGCGATCTTATCGCCGTATTTTTCAACCGCTCTTTCCACAAAGCCGTCGCTCGAAACTGCCGCCGTGCCGAGAATGACACGTCCGACGCCTATCGAAAGGTACTTTTCGATAGTTTCCATATCGCGGATTCCGCCGCCGATCTCAACGAAAAGGTCGGTGGACTTGACTATATTTTTCACCGTCTCAAAGTTGGGCGTATTGCCGTCGCGCGCGCCCTCGAGGTCAACGATATGGATATGATCCGCACCCTCGGATATGAACTTTTTCGCGGTATTTATCGGATTTTCATCATATACGGTGAGCTGTGCGTAGTCGCCCTTATAAAGGCGTACCGCCTTGCCCTCGTACAGATCTATTGCAGGGAAAATTATCATTTTTGCGTCCTTAAAGTTATATTTCTGCAAATGCCTTGATTATCGAAAGTCCCACGTTGCCGCTCTTTTCGGGGTGGAACTGACAGCCGTACACGTTGCCCGATGCGACCGCCGCAGTAAGGGGCGCGCCGTAGGACGTGGTGGCAATTACCGACTCATCACAGTCGGTGGCGTAGAAGGAATGAACGAAATAAACGCAGTCGCCTTCGTTTATATATTTGAAAATTTCGTTTTTTTCCTTGCTTTCGGGGAAATCAAGTCCGTTCCAGCCGATATGGGGAATTTTGAGACCGGCAGGAATGACGTCCGCTATCGGCTTTACGCTGCCGCGGATAAGTCCGAGACCCTTGTATCTGCCGAACTCGTAGCTTTCGTCGAAAAGAAGCTGCATTCCGAGGCAGATGCCCATAATCGGCTTGCCTTCGGCGGCAAGCTCCTTCAAAAGAGAGTCAAATCCCTTTTCGGAAAGCTTTTCGGAGGCATCGCGGAAAGCGCCGACGCCGGGGAGGATTATCTTGTCCGCCCCTCTTATCGTTGCCTCGTCGTCGGTGACGACGGTCTCTATGCCGAGTGCGGCGAGAGACGAGGAGAGCGAAAAGAGATTTCCCACTCCGTAGTTGATTATTGCTATCATCAGAGAACTCCCTTGGTCGAGGGGATCTCGCCTGCTCTTGCAGAGTCTATCGAAACTGCCGCGCGAAGTGCTGCCGCAAACGCCTTGAAGATGCCCTCGAGAATGTGGTGCGTGTTCTCTCCGTCGAGCTGTCTTACGTGGAGAGTCATCTCGGCGTTTCTCGTGAGAGCAAGGAAAAATTCCTTGACAAGCTCGGTATCGAAATCTCCGACCTTCTCGGTAAGTCCTTCCGTTTTGTAAACGAGAGTTGCTCTGCCCGACAGGTCAATAGATGCCATAAGAAGAGCCTCGTCCATAGGAATTATCGCGTTTCCGTAACGCGCAATGCCCATTTTATTGCCAAGAGCCGACTTTATCGCCATACCGAGACAGATTCCGATGTCCTCTGCGGTGTGGTGATAGTCAACCTCAACGTCGCCTACGCACTTTACGTAAAGCGAGCATCTCGAGTGCTTTGCAAAAAGGGTGAGCATGTGGTCGAGAAAGCCGCACGAGGTGTCTATCTCGCTCTCGCCCTTACCGTCAAGATCGAGGCGAAGCTCGATGTCAGTCTCTTTTGTTTTTCTGATTATTTCGCTGTTTCTCATTTTTGTTTCGGAAAACTTTTGAGAAAAGTTTTCCGCTCCTTTCAAAACTTTTCTGCGAGACAACTTTTTGGAAAAAGTTTTCTCGCGCTCTTTCAAAAACTTTACTTAAATATTGTTTTAATGAAAGTTTTTGAAGTTTCAAGAAACTTTTTTCAAAAAGTTTCTTGACGGGGTCTCGGGGCAGAGCCCTGAGCTTTGAGGTTCCTTAACCGATTATCTTCTTCGCCGCGAAAAGGAATGCTTCCATTTCGACTCTCGTGCCGATGGTTATGCGGTTATATTTTTCAAGTCGCCCACCCGAGAAATGGCGGATAAGTATTCCTCGCTTCTTCATTTCCTCGGCAAAAGCGGAGCCTGATATTTTATCGTGTCCTGCAAGAACGAAGTTCGCCGCCGACTCGATAACCTCAAATCCCATCTTACGAAGCTCGCTTGTAACGAACTCCCTTGTTTCGATGATCTTTTTCGCATTGTCCTCGTAATATTTCGGCGATCTGAGTGCCGTTTCACCTGCAATTAAGGTCATACGGTTGATGCTGTACGGATTAGTCGAGAATTTCAGCTTGTTAAGGTCGGAGATTATCTCCTTATCGGCAAATGCAAATCCGAGTCTCGCTCCCGCAAGGCTTCTCGACTTGGAGTAGGTGCGGACAACGATCAGGTTTCTGTACTTTTCAAGCAGTGCGAGTGCGCTCTCGCCGCCGAAGTCGATATACGCCTCGTCAACAAGCACTACGCTGTCGGGGTTTGAGACGAGTATCTTCTCGATCTCGCAGAGAGGCTTGAAGATTCCCGTCGGCGCGTTCGGGTTTGCAATTACGATAAGCTTGCCGTTCTGATTTAAATAATCGTCGGTATTTACCGTAAAATCGTCGCAAAGCGGCTTTTTCTCGTACTTTGCGCCGTGAAGCTTTGCGTACACCTCGTAAAATCCGTAGGTTATGTCGGGGAAAACGACTCCCTTTTCGGAAAACGCCATAAACGCGAAATTAAGTATGTCGTCCGATCCGTTTGAAACGAAAACCTCGTCGGCAGATACGCCGTACAACTCACCGAGTGCCTTGCGAAGGCTTCTTGCGTCGGGATCGGAATAGAGGCGGAGATCGGAAAGCTCACCGTATCCGATCGACACAAGCACGTCGGGTGACGGCGGATAGGGAGATTCGTTTGTGTTAAGCTTTATATACTTTACACCGAGCGGCTGTTCTCCCGGCGTGTACGCCGTCAGCCCCTCGTATTTCTGATTCATAAACTTACTCATATTTTTATCGGAAAAACTTTTCTTAAAAGTTTTTCCATGCCTTTTCAAAATGTTTTTTCGAGACAACTTTTTGGAAAAAGTTTTCTCGCGCTCTTTCAAAAACTTTACTTAAATAGCGAAAGGAGCAAGCCCCTCCCCTACCGGTTAATTTTAACCGACAAGAGATAATATATAGCTCTTTTTAAAGTTTTTGGAGTTCCAAGAACCTTTTTTCAAAAAGGTTCTTGGCAGGGTTCAAAGGGACGGAGTCCCTTTGCGTACCCCCACGCTGCGCGCGTGAGCGGAAAGACCTTCCTTTTCGGCAAAGGCGATAACGTCGTCTGCGACGTTGTCAAGCGCGTCCTTTGTGAAATAGGTGTACTGTATCTTCTTGACGAAATCGTCAACCGAGAGAGGACTCGAGAAGCGAGCCGTACCGCTTGTCGGAAGGGTGTGGTTAGGACCTGCAAAATAGTCGCCGAGTGCCTCGGGGCAATATCTTCCCATAAACACCGATCCTGCGTTCTTGACTCTGTCGAGAATTGCAAAGGGATCGTCCACGCAAAGCTCGAGATGCTCGGGCGCGATGTCATTCGAGAGGTCAATAGCACCTGCAAGATCGTCGGTGACGATTATCTTGCCGTTATCGTCGATAGAAGCGCGCGCGATCTCGGCTCTCGGGAGTATCGGGATCATTCTCTCAAGCTCGTCCGACACCTTCTTTGCAAGGTCGAGACTGTCGGTGATAAGCACCGCGGTCGAGTTCTTATCGTGTTCTGCCTGCGAAAGCATATCCGCGGCAACGTAGGTGGGATTCGAGTTTTTGTCGGCGATTACGAGGATCTCGCTCGGTCCTGCTATCATATCAATAGCGACCTGTCCGTAAACCTGTCTCTTTGCCTCGGCAACGAACGCGTTACCCGGTCCGACGATCTTGTCAACCATAGGAACGCTCTTTGTTCCGTAAGCGAGAGCGGCAACCGCCTGCGCTCCGCCGAGTGCGAATACGCGGTCAACACCTGCAACGTAAGCCGCTGCAAGAATTGCGGGCGCTACTCTTCCGCCGCTTGCAGGAGATACCATAACTATCTCGCCAACGCCTGCGATCTTTGCAGGAATTGCGTTCATAAGAACCGACGAGGGATAGGACGCCGTGCCGCCGGGTACGTAAAGTCCCACTCTTGCAAGGGGGGTTACCTTCTGTCCGCAAACGACTCCGTTCTTTTCATTTATAATAAAGCTGTTTCTTACCTGTCTCTTGTGGAAGCTCTCGATGTTCTCTGCCGCGCGGCGAAGGATACCGACAAATTCGTCTCCCACCTCGGCAAGGGCAGCCTCGATCTCTTCCTTTGATACCTCAAGCGAGGCAAGCTTTGCTCTGTCAAAGCGCTCGGTGTACTCAAAAAGCGCCTCGTCTCCTCTTTCTCTGACGTTTGCGATAATATCGGAAACGATATTTTCAACGCCCGACGCCGAAAGGGCGCGGTTGAAGAGGGTCGTTTTATCAATATTTTTAATATTTTCGAATATTCTTATCATTTTCTTTTCCTCTTACTCCACTATTTTCGCAAGCGAGGAGTAGATATTTTCAATGGCCTCGTTCTTGAACTTGAAGCTTGCCTTATTCGCGATAAGACGCGCGCTGATGTCAACTATCTTCTCAAAGGGTGCAAGATGATTTTCGTAAAGAGTCTTGCCCGTTTCAACGATATCGACGATAACGTCCGAAAGTCCGAGAATGGGAGCAAGCTCGATCGAGCCGTTGAGCGAGATTATGTCTATTTCGCGTCTCTGTCTGTCGTAAAATTCTCTTGCGATGTTCGGAAATTTCGTTGCAACGCGGAGAGTCTTGTCGGGATCTGCGCGATAGTCCTCCATAGCGGCTACCATCATACGGCAAACGCCGACCTTGAGGTCGAGAAGCTCGTAAACGTCGGGCGAGTATTCAAGGAGAATATCCTTTCCTGCAACGCCGATGTCTGCCGCGCCTCTTTCAACGTAGATCGAAACGTCGGACGGCTTTACCCAGAAGTAGCGGACGCCAACCTCGGGATTTTCATATATAAGCTTTCTGTTCTGCTCCTTGATCGAGGGACAAGGGTATCCTGCCGCCTCGAACATAGCGTAAACCTTTTCTCCAAGCCTTCCTTTAGGAAGAGCGATATTTACAAATTCAGCCATTTTATTCTCCAAGATCCTTCAAATACACGATTTCTCTGCACTTAAATCCGCCGGGGACTTCCTTGCCCGAAACGAGAGTTTTTCCGTCTGCGGTGAGCTTTTTAACCGCACCGAAAACGTCTGCCGCGCTATCGTTTTCGCCGTAAACGAGGAAAACGTCCGCATCGTACTCGGCAGATATACCTTCAAGGCGCTCGAGGTGGTCGAGATATACGGCAAAGCCGATCGCTCCGCCCTCTCTGCCCATCTTGCCAAGAAGATTATCGTATCTTCCGCCCGAGAGAACGCCCGTCGGGAGCGAATTGATAAATCCTCTGAAAACGATACCGCTGTAATAACGCATATCGTTGACTACCGAGAAGTCTATCCACACCTTGTCGGAAACGCCGCTCTTTTCAAGCGTGTCCGCGATAAGACGAAGCTCCTGATACGCACTTTTTGCCTTTTCGGTAACGCAGAACTGTTCAAGTGCGCCGATAACCTCGCCTATCTTTCCGTAAAGGGAAACGAGAGAAACGAGCTTTTCGCGCATTGAGTCGGAAAGCTCTGCTTCGTCGCAGACCGATGCAACTCCCGCGCGGTTTTTCTCGCCTATTGCCGCGAGCATCTTTATTCTCTTTTCGCCGCTGAGCCCTGCCTCGTCAAGAAGCTCGGAAAGTATGCCCATGTGCGAAATTTCAAGTATGTAGCTGTCACTTACAACACCAAGCGAGGAAAGTGCGAGCATTACGACCTCGCAGACCTCGTAGCTTCCGATCTTACCGAAGCATTCGAGTCCGCACTGCATTATCTCGGAAAAGTCGTTCGAGTGCGCCGCGGACGCGCGATATACGGTTTCGTTGTAGTATATCTTGTTGACTCCGCTCTCGCTCTCGGGAGTGTTCTTGATTATTGAAAGAGTTACGTCAGGCTTCAGAGCGAGGAGCTTTCCGCCCTCTCCCGTAAAGGTTATAACTCTGTCGCTCACAAGAAAGTCCTTATTTCTGACGTAGAGATCGTATTCCTCAAACTTGCTCATCTTGTACGGCTTGTATCCGTGTGTACGGTAGAGTCCGCGCAGAGCAAGAGACGCCCTTTCCTGTGGCTTTAATATATTTTCACTGTTACGGATAACGCCGTTCATCTTTCTTCTGCCTTTCGCTTTTGTTTCAGTATTGACATTTTACCACTTTAAAGCGCTAAAGTCAATATATATTTTCAACAAAAATTAGTTATTTTCGGTGAAAATTAGTGTAAAACACATAAAAATCAATTTTGATTACGTGTTGTCCTCGGTAGCTGCGCTCTCACAATAGATGCAGCGGTAAACGCGTCTTGCCCTGTCGGAAAGACGGAATTCCTGTCTGAGTTCGGGCTCAACCGAGGTGATACATCTCGGATTTTTGCATCTGATAACGCCCGAAATTCTCTCGGGAAGGGTAAGCTTTTCTCTCTTTGCGAGCTTTCCGTCCTCGATAATATTTACCGTGATGCCCGGATCGATAAATCCGAGAAGCTCGAAGTCAAGGTCGATTATCTCGCCTATCTTGATAATATCCTTCTTACCCATCTTGGTACTGTCTGCGTTTTTGATAACGGCAACCGTACCGCCGAGCTTTTCAAGTCCGAGAATATTATAAATGTATATTCCCTTTCCTGCGCTTATGTGGTCTATAACTATGCCGTTTTTAAGCTGTCCGATAATCATATTCCTTTGTCCGCCTTTCTTATATCTCAACCTTTTTTTCAAGAAGCATAAGAATAAGCGCCATTCTGATATAAACGCTGTATTTTACCTGCTTGAAGTAGCACGCGCGCGGATCGTCGTCCACAGAAACTGCGATCTCGTTTACTCTCGGAAGGGGGTGGAGTATCGCCATATCGCTCTTTGCGTGCGAAAGCTTGTCGGTATCGAGAATGTAGGTGTCCTTGAGACGGATATAGTCTGCCTCGTTGAAGAAGCGCTCTCTCTGTACTCTCGTCATATAGAGTATGTCGAGCTTGTCTATCGAGCCGACGAGATCGCTCGTCTCCTCAAACTCTGCGCCCGAGGGGATAATTACCTCGTCTCTGATATAGTCGGGGATCTTCAGCTCTTCGGGAGAGATAAGAACGAATTTGACGTTCTTGTATCTCGCCATTGCCGAGATGAGCGAGTGAACCGTTCTGCCGAACTTGAGGTCTCCGCAAAGACCGACGGTGAGTCCGTCAAAGCCGCCCTTCTCGAGCTTTATAGTAATAAGGTCGGTAAGAGTCTGTGTGGGGTGGTTATGACCGCCGTCTCCTGCGTTGATGATCGGCACATCCGAGCGGAGCGTTGCGGCAAGAGCCGCGCCCTCCTTCGGGTGACGCATCGCGATTATGTCAACGTAATTCGAGACAGTTTTGATCGTATCCGAAAGGCTCTCGCCCTTTGCGGTCGAGGAGCTCTGCGCCTCGGAAAATCCGAGTACGTTTCCTCCGAGCTGATACATTGCCGACTCAAAGCTGAGACGCGTTCTCGTGGACGGCTCAAAGAAGAGGGTCGCAAGACGCATTCCCTTGCATATCTCCGCATATTTTGCAGGATTTTTCATTATATCCTCAGCTGTTTCGATAAGAGAGTCGATCTCCTCGAGAGTGAGATCCTTAATGTCGATAAGACTTCTCATTTTGTGACCTTACCTTTCGTTAAAATGTAAATCGGTATTTTATATGTCTCTTTTTAGGGATTTGGCTCTGCCAAATTCGGGTAAGCGCTCGGTGTGTCCGCTTTAACTATATGCGCCCTGTGCAAAGCTGTTTTTAGGGATTTGGCTCTGCCAAATCCGGACAAGCGCCGAGTGTGTTCGCACTAACTTTATGCGCTTGTTGCGCTTACTTTGCGCCGTTTACCGCAAGATAGTTCTTGATGCGATCTACGTTTTCCTTGTTATTTTCGTCCTCCTCGAGATACTCGATGATGTCGTAAACGTCAACTATCGAATATACGGGGAAGCCGAAGGTGTCCTCGATCTCCTGCATTGCGCCCTTCTCGGTCTGACCCTTTTCCTTGCGGTCAACCATAATGAAGGTTGCGGCAACCTTCGTTCCTTCAAGGTGAGAAAGTATCTCCATGCTCTCGCGGATAGCCGTTCCTGCGGTGATAACGTCCTCGATAATTACGATCTCCTCGCCTGCACTGGGAACGTATCCTACGAAAACTCCGCCCTCGCCGTGATCCTTGACCTCCTTGCGGTTGAAGAAGAAGGGAACGCTTAGATCCTTCTTCGAAAGTGCAACTGCGGCAGAAACTGCGAGCGAGATGCCCTTGTATGCAGGTCCGTAAAGGACTGCCTTCTTTGCGCCGAGCTTTTCAAAGTATGCCTTTGCGTAAAATTCGCCGAGCTTTGCGATATCGTCGCCCGTCTTGATCATTCCTGCGTTGATGAAATAGGGGATCTTTCTTCCGCTCTTTGCGGTGAAATCTCCGAATTTGAGCACTCCTGCACTCTCCAAAAACTGTATAAACTCTCTCTTGTAGCCTTCCATTTTTCTATTCCTCCTGTTTTTTAAGGTTAAACGTCTGTTTTCTGCGAGCCTGTGGGGTTAAGGATACTGTATCCTACGTTTACAAGGTGGTCTGCAACTCTTTCGAGTCCGACTACCGCGCTCGAGAAGTAGGGGCTGTGGTCAACGGTACAGTTGCCCTCTGCAAGACGCGCAAAGTGACTTGCGTTAAGCTCTCTCTTCATCTCGTCGGTCTTTTCTTCAAGCTCGGTAAGCTCTGCAAGACGCTCTATGCTGAGGTTTTCGAAGGCGTCCTTCGAGATCTCGAACATCTTTTCAACAGTGTCGCAAAGCTCGGAAAGCTCGCTGACTGCCGCATCTGAGAATGAAAGCTCCTTCGATTTCATTTCTGCGCCGATCTCGTAGAAGTTTTCTGCGTGGTCGCCGATACGCTCAAGGTCGTTAAGCACGTGGAAGTACGAGCCGATGACCGTTTCCTCTTTTGCTCCGCTTACCTCGGCGGAAAGCTTGATAAGGAACTTTGTGAGCGTGCTGTTCGTGTAGTCGATTATTGCTTCGTTTTCTATTATCGTCTCGCCGCCGATACCGCTTCCGCTACGGAGCGATTTGAAGGAAAGCACGGTGTTTTCGTGCGCAAGCGAGAGCATATAGTCCATTTCCTTCTTAACCTGAACAAGAGCAACCGAGGGAACCGCAAGCATGTGCTCGTCCACGTATTTGAGCGAGCGTGTCTTTTCCTCTTCCTTCTTGTCCTTGATAACGAGCTCTGCAAATCCGACGAGCTGCTTTACGAAGGGGAGCATTATAAGTGCGTTAGTTACGTTGAATATTACGTGGAAGAGCGACACTCTCATCTGGAGAGACATAACGTCGCTGTCGTTGGGGAATATCTTAGTGAGGAACAAAACCATCTCCTCCTTGAACACCCACATAGCCGCGGTAAAGAGAACCGCGCCGACAGCGTTGAAGGTCAGATGGATGAGTGCGGTGCGCTTTGCGTTAGTCTTTCCGCCGACCGCCGCAAGAAGCGCAGTAACGCAGGTACCGACGTTAGCGCCGATAACAAGGAATATCGCAAGATCAAGATTTATAGCTCCTGCGCCGACCATAGTGATAATAACACCGGTAGCGGCAGACGAGGACTGAATAAGTGCGGTAAAGAATATACCTATAAGCACGAGAAGAAGGGGAGCGATCGCTCCGACGCCGGGTGCCGTTACCGCCTCAGACGCCTCGCGGAACATTGTGAGGACCTCGGGGCTTCTGAACGCCTGCTCCGAGCCCATTATCTCAAGACCTACGAATATAAGTCCGAGACCGCCTATAAGACTGCCGAGAAGCTTCATCTTTTCCTTTTTGGAAAAGCCCATCATTATACCTGCAAATGCAAAGAGATACATTATAAGGTTGAAAATATCGTTTTTCAGTGCAACGAGAAGTCCGGTTACGGTAGTACCGATCTTTGCGCCGAGCAGTATGGGAGTCGCCTGCGTAAGAGTCATAACGCCTGCGCTGACGAGACCGATAACCATTACAGAGGTCGCCGAGGACGACTGAATTATCGCGGTAACGCCCGTACCTACCGCAAGACCCGAAAAACGGTTGTTACTGATCTTGCCGAGGAATTTCTTCATTCCGCTTCCCGCGCTCTTTTCAAGCGCATCGCCCATAAAGTTCATACCGACGATAAATACGCCGACTCCGGCAAGGAGCCATATCAAGCTGCTTATAAGTGCCATATAAAATCCTTTCTTTTATGTACGTCCGTTTGTTTAGTTAAAATTTAATTAAAGTTCAATTAAAGTTTTTGAAGATCCAAGGAACTTTTTCCAAAAAGTTTCTTGGCGGGTTTCAAGGGCAGAGCCCTTGACAGGGTTCTAAGGGACAGCGTCCCTTAGTCGCAGAATTCCTTAACGCATCTTTCGTATGCGGCAACCGGATCCTCTGCGGCGGTTATCGGACGTCCGACAACGATATAGTCAGAGCCGATCTCCTTTGCCTGCGCGGGAGTCATAACTCTCTTCTGGTCGCCAACGTCTCCGTCTGCAAAACGTACGCCGGGGGTAACGGTTACGAAATTCTTTCCGCATCTGTCGTGTACCTTGCCCGCCTCAAGAGGAGAGCAAACTACGCCGTCGAGTCCTGCGAGCTTTGCATTGTGTGCGTAGTGCATAACAACCTCGTCGATGGGTGCGTTAATGAGAAGATCGTTCTCCATTGCCGCCTGATCGGTAGATGTGAGCTGTGTTACCGCGATAAGCATCGGACGGCTTCCGTCCTCACGGGTGAGACCCTCTATTGCCGCCTCCATCATACGGATAGTTCCGCCTGCGTGAAGGTTGGTCATATCAACGTCAAGACGGGAAAGAACTGCCATTGCCTTCTTAACCGTGTTGGGAATATCGTGAAGCTTAAGATCGAGGAATATCTTGTGTCCTCTCTTCTTGATCTCCTTTACTATCGAGGGACCCTCTGCATAGTAAAGCTCCATTCCTATTTTAACGAAGGGCTTTCTTCCGGTGAACTTGTCAAGAAATGCGAATGTCTTTTCTGCGCTGTCAAAATCACACGCGATAATTACGTCTCTTCCCATTATTTTACTCCTCCAATTATGTCACTGAGATTTTCTATTTTGTATTTTTCCATTACACGAGGGAGATCCTCGATAATATCCTTGCACGCGTAAGGGTTTATAAGGTTTGCCGCGCCGACCTCGACTGCGCTTGCTCCTGCAAGCATCATCTCGATAACGTCCTCTGCGCTCGAAACGCCGCCCATTCCGATAACGGGAACCTTGACCGCGTTTGCCACCTGATATACCATACGGACTGCTACGGGGAAGATCGCGCTTCCCGAAAATCCGCCCATCTTGTTCGCTATTACGGGACGTCTCGTTCTAAGGTCTATTCTCATTCCGAGAAGGGTGTTTATAAGACTTATTCCGTCCGCGCCCGCCTCCTCGCACGCCTTTGCTATCGAAACTATATCGGTAACGTTGGGCGAGAGCTTGATGATAACGGGCTTCGTTGTGACCTTCTTGACCGCTCTCGTTACCTCTGCCGCCGCCTCGGGAGACGTACCGAACGACATTCCGCCGCCGTGTACGTTGGGGCAGCTTACGTTGACCTCAAGCCAGCCGACCTGATCGCACTTGTCGAGTCTCACGCAGGTGTAAACGTACTCCTCGATCGAAAATCCCGAAACGTTTGCCATAACAGGCTTGTTAAAGCACTTTTTGAGCTTGGGAAGCTCCTCGGAAATCACCTTTTCAACGCCCGGATTCTGAAGTCCGACAGAGTTTATCATTCCCATAGGACATTCTGCAATTCGAGGGGTGGGGTTTCCGAATCTCGGATCCTTGGTCGTTCCCTTGAACGAAAACGTTCCGAGAATGTTTATATCGTACAGCTCGGCAAACTCGTAGCCGAAGCCGTATGTTCCGCTTGCAGGGATTATCGGGTTGTCAAGCTCGATTCCGCAAAGATTTACACTCATTTTTCCCATAATATTTCCTCCCTGCACAGAATAGGACCGTCCTTGCATATACGCTTGTATCCGGTTACCGTCTTGCACGAGCAACCCATACAAGCTCCGAATCCGCAACCCATTCGCTCTTCAAAGCTGAACTGCGCGGGGCAGTCGGTAGCGCTATACAGCGCCTTCAGCATAGGCTCGGGACCGCAGGTCATTATCGAGGAGTATTCGCCGACAGATGCGAGTGCATCGGTGACAAAGCCCTTGATTCCAAGGCTTCCGTCAACCGTCGTTACGGTAAAGGACGCGCCGAGCTTTTCAAATTCTTCTTTATAGAAAACCTCGTTTGCGCTTCCGAATCCTGCAATAACGCTTACCTTCTTGCCCATCTTTACAAGCTCTTTTGCAAGAAGATACATCGGAGGAAGTCCGACTCCGCCGCCGACAAGAAGCGCTCTGTCGCCGGCCTTTGTGAGATCGTATCCGTTTCCGAGACCTGTGAGTATGTCAAGCTCCTCGCCGCCCGTCATCTCTGCCATCTTTTCGGTGCCTTTTCCGACGACCTTATATATGAGAGTGAGAATATCACCCTCAACGTCGCAAACCGAGATAGGTCTGCGGAGGTAGAAGCCGTCCAGACGGATATTTACAAACTGTCCGGGCGCGGTGATGTGCGAGTTGTCGCCCGAAAGCTTCATTTCAAAGGTGTTTTTCGCAACCTCTCGGTTAGAAATCACCTTAAAAATCGACTGTTTCATTTTAATCTTGGAAAACCTTTTGGCAAAAGGTTTTCCATACCTTTCTAAAACGTTTTTCTGAAAACCCTTTTTGGAAAAAGGGTTTTCAGACTTTCCCAAAAACTTTACTTAAAGGGAATAGGGTGTTTTGTCTGTATGTTCTTAACCTTATCCCTAAGTCCTTGTTCTCCTCATCCGTCAGCCTTCGGCTGCCACCTTCTCCGCTGGAGAAGGCTTTCGGGAGGACCAAAAACCGCACCTTTGGTGCGCCTTCTCCCCTACCTGTTAATTTTTGTTTATCGGGGAACTACTCATCCACCGCTAACGCGGTCCCCCTTCCATCACAAAGGAAGGCTTTAGATACGCATTTCCCTATGGGAAATGAAATCATTACAATAACATATTTACTGTCCGAATCACAATGGCAGATAATATCCGTAGGAGTGAGCCGCGGCGCACTTTCCTCTTGCGCCGCGAAATTACAGCCGCGCCGAATCTCTTTTGAGGCGCTTTGCCCGTGCGTGCGCCCATGCGCACGGGCAACATTGAATCAGAGAGTGGGTGCTTCCAAAGGGAGGGATTCTTCCCTCCCTAGTTGGTCGTTCTTTGGTTCGTTTCTGTCGGTACAGAAATGAACGGAAAGATTTCTCTCAAACGCGTTTATTGTGTGTTCGCACAAACTGAGTCCTTGATCTCCTCATCCGTCAGCCTTCGGCTGCCACCTTCTCCGCTGGAGAAGGCTTTTTATAACGGGAGATATGGTTTGAATTTATTTGTGTCGTGTTTTATCATTGACAAACCGCCCCTCAAAATGATATAATATCACAAGACTCACGTCAAGGAGAGAAAAATGCTTACACAATCTGAGATGCATTCATTCTTAAAAAACCTCGGCATAAAGCCGAGCGACACCGTGCTGATGCACACCTCTATGCGTGCGATCGGAGAGGTCGAGGGCGGCTGCGACGGAATCATCGACGCCTTCAAAAATTACCTTTGCGACGGACTTTTTATTATCCCCACTCACACTTGGGCGAGCGTGGGAAGCACGGTTTTTGAGTACGATCCGCGCGTCAGCGTTCCTTGCATAGGTGCACTCCCGACAGTCGCCGCATTCCGCCGCGACGGCGTGCGCTCACTCCACCCGACTCACTCGGTTGCCGCGTTCGGATCTCGCGCAGAGGAGTTCGTATCAGGCGAAGAAAAATCGACCTCACCCTGCCCTGTCGGCGGAGTATGGTCGCGCCTTTACGACGAAAACGCAAAAATCCTGCTCGTTGGCGTAGGGCTTAACCGAAACACCTACATTCACGCCATCGACGAGCTTATCGACCTGCCCGACCGCCTCACTCCGTGCGTACACCTCACGATCAAAGACGGCGAGCGCGTATTTGAAACCGATTTCCGACGCCACAGCAAAAACACAGGATCGGAAAACTTCGGCGTTTTCAAAAAGCCGCTCGACCATGCGGGAGCGATAACCTACTCAAAGCTCGGAAACGCCGACGTTATGTGCGTTGACGCGCGAAAATGCACCGAGGTTATCAAAAATCTCTGGGCAAAGGCGACCTATCATCTTTGCATCGAGGAAAAAGATATTCCGACGGAATATTATATTTGATCTTTAGCGGAGGAACGAAAAGTTCTTCCGCTTTTTGAGTGGATAAAATACGTCATTTTACTTGACATTTTCTATAAAATTAGTTATAATGTAAGGTGAATAATTTTGTCAAACCATCGCGTTTGACGGCGTGGGAGGATAAAAGTACAATGGAAAATACACCCGCATACGTCAAGGCAATGGCTCTGCTCGCACTCAGCGATATGAGCGAGCGAAAAATGAGAGAAAAGCTGCTGTCAAAGGGCTTCTCCGAAGGCGACACCGAGGACGCTATCGAGCGCCTCAAGGAAAACGGATATCTCCGTGACGAGCGCCTTATGGAAAACCTCGTTTCCTACTATTCAAAGCGAAAGCATTTCGGAAAATACCGAATAAAGCTCGAGCTTCTCTCAAAATTTGACAGAGAAAGCGTTGACAACTATTTTGACACAATTTGCGAGTGCGTCGATTTTAAAAAGTTCGCTCTCGAGGCCGCACGGAAGGAAGCGGACAAGGGCGCGGACCGAAAAAAGATCGCCGCAAAGCTTCAGAGACTCGGTCACGACGCGTCCGCGATAAGATACGCGCTCTCGGAGATAAGATCAAGTAGTGACGGTACAGATAATTAAAGGAGAAAACCAATGCCAAAAACAATAAAGGTCGGATTCGTTTCGCTCGGTTGCTCGAAAAACCGCATAGACACCGAAATAATGCTTCACAACCTTCTCACCGAAGGCTTTGAGATCACCGCGGACGAGACCGAGGCTGACGTAGTTATAATCAACACCTGCGCCTTCATTGAAAGCGCGAAAAAGGAAGCAATAGACAACATTCTCGACATCGCTTGGCTCAAGGAAAACAAGGACCTCAAAGGAATCGTTGTTTGCGGCTGCCTTGCAGAGAGATGCGGCAAGGAGATCCTCGACGAGCTTCCTGAGGTCGATGCGATAGTCGGCGTTGGCGGACTCCCCAAGATCGCAGAAGCGGTCCGCGCGGCCTATGAAGCAGGCTTTCGCAACAAAAAGAGCCGCGAGATGCCGAAATACGTCTGCCTTGACGACAAAAACACTATGCCTCTCGGCGGCGACAGAGTAGTCACCACTCCCGAGCACAGCGCATACATCAAGGTTGCGGAAGGGTGCGACAACCACTGCACCTACTGCGTTATCGGAAATATTCGCGGAAAGTTCAGAAGCCGTCCCATCGAGGACATCGTTGCAGAGGCAAAAACACTCGAGGAGCTTGGCGTAAAGGAGCTTAACGTAGTCGCGCAGGATACCTCGCGCTACGGACTTGACATTTACGGCGAGTACGCACTTGCAAAGCTTGTAAGAGCGCTCACAAACGAGACAAATATCCCGTGGATACGCCTTCTCTACTGCTATCCCGACAAGATAACCGACGAGCTTTGCGAGGAGTTCAGAACGAACGACAGACTCGTAAAATATATTGATATGCCTATCCAGCACATCTCGGACAGCGTTCTGAAGGCGATGAACCGTCACGGCGGAAGCGAGGTCATAAAGGACGCTATCGCGCGTCTGCGCAAGGCGTGTCCCGAGATCGTTCTCCGTACCACCGTTCTTCTCGGATTCCCCGGCGAGAGCGAAAAGGACTTTGAGGAGCTTTGCGAGTTCATTAAGGAAACGAAATTCGACCGTCTCGGCGCATTCCCCTACTCGGCGGAGGAGGGTACTCCCGCCGCAGAGATGGAGAACCAGATCGACGAGCAGGTAAAGCAGGACAGATACGATCTCGTAATGCGTATTCAGGGCGAGATCTCGGCAGAAAAGAACGAATCTATGCTCGGCAAAACGCTCGACGTAGTTTGCGAGGGATACGATATGGTATCCGAAATATATTACGGCAGAAGCGCCCTTGACGCTCCCGACATTGACGGAAAGATCTATTTCTCGGCAGAGAGAGCGGTCGAGGAGGGCGAGTTTGTCAAGGTTAAGATAGGAAACGTGCTTGACTACGATCTTCTCGGAGATCTGTGCGACTAAAACGAATCGGAGGGCAGATAAATGGAAAAGAAGAAAATATTCAGAAAAGAAAACGTGCCTAACATTCTTACGGTAATAAGAGCCATGCTCGTTCCCGTATTTATGGTGACGATAATATTCGCGCCTCGCAGTGAGTACGGCGAGAAAATGATGCTCAGCGAGATAATTATGCGTCTTGTCAGCGCCGCTATTTTCGGACTTATCTCGCTTACCGATATGATAGACGGAAAGATCGCGAGAAAGTACAACTACGTCTCCGATTTCGGAAAATTCCTCGATCCTCTTGCCGACAAGATCCTCGTTTTCGGCGCGATGATCTCGCTTATAACCTTTATGGGCGGCGACAGAGGAATCCCCTACGTCTTCGAGATCTGCATGGTTTTCGCTATGTTCGTATTCTTTACACGCGAGATAGCAGTCACGTCTCTCCGCCTTCTCTTCTCAAACAAGGGCGGACACGCGCTTGCGGCGAATTTTGCAGGCAAGATGAAAACTGTTTTCCAGATAGTGTTCATTCTGGTGGCTCTTATCGAGCCTATCCTTTGGGATATATGGGCGCTGACCTTTGCATCTATGCTCATAATGGCGGCAATGACCGTTATTTCGGGGGCCATCTATTTCAAGGAATATATTCCGCTGATCAAGGGGAAAAGCGAGTAAAATCCTAACAAAATCCGTAAAGGAGGACTCAGGGTCGTGACCGTAAAAGAGCTTGACGAAAAAATCAAACACGGACTCGGCGGAGTCTATGTGTTTTACGGCGAAGAAGAATATTTAAAGCAGAGATACCTCGAAAGAGTGCGCGCGGCAATTCTGACCGACGAGACCGATGCGGTGTTTAACCACGTCAAGATCGAAAACGGCGAGGTCGAGCGACTTGGAGACGAGCTTGTCGGTACTGCCCTTTTCGGCAGCGCGGGCGGACGTCTTATCGAGCTTTGGGGCGTTGACTATACCGCAATGAGCGATTCAAAGCTTGACGAGCTTTCCGAAGCCTTCGAGGGCGTCACCGAGGATACTCTTATAATCTACGCAAAGCCCGACGAATTTTCGGAAGGCACGAAGAAAAAGCCGAGCGCTCATTTCAAGAGATTTTCGTCCTCTGCAAGCCTTATAAATTTTGAAAAACAGACTCCTCAGAAGCTTATCGGCTGGGCGGGAAAGCACTTTGCATCTCACGGCTGCGCGGCAGATCCCCAGATATGCAAGAAGCTTATCGACTACTGCACGAGCGATATGTTCATTCTTGCCTCTGAGATAGCAAAGGTCTCCGCGTTTGCCAGATCAAACGGTAAGGTGACCGTCACCGAGGATATGATATACGCAGTCTGCTCGCCCAACACGGTTTACGGCGCGTTCGACTTTGCAAACGCTATGATAGACGGAAATACCGCAGTCGCTCTCGATATTTTCGGCGAAATGAGACTCCGCAAGGAAAAACCCGAGTTCATTTTGTCCTCGGTATCGAAGATATGCTCCGAGCTTCTCACCGCGCGCATTCTTACCGATGCAGGTAACCCTCCGCAAGCGGTTGCCGATAAGATGGGACTCCACGTTTATCCCGCAACTCTGCGTATAAACGCGGCATCGAAAAAGAGCCTCGCCGCACTTGAGAGAGCGGTTACAAGGTGCTGCGAGACAGACGTCAAGATAAAATCGACCCGTCTCGACCAATACACCGAGATCGAGATACTTATTCTTTCGCTCGGAAGAAGGCGGACGAAATGAAGATAAAAATCGACGAGATCGTCATCGTTGAGGGTAAATACGATAAAATAAAGCTCGATTCCCTGCTCGATGCGAGTGTCATTTCGGTAAACGGATTCGGTCTTTTTAGAGACGAAGAGAAGAAGGCGACCGTCCGCGCGCTTGCTGAGAAAAGAGGGGCAATAATCCTCTGCGACAGCGACGGAGGCGGCACGGTGATACGCCGCCACCTCAATTCGATACTACCGAAGGAAAAGTGCAAAAACCTATATATTCCCGAGATTTTCGGCAAGGAAAGGCGCAAGAGCGAGCCGTCCAAAGAGGGCAAGCTCGGTGTCGAGGGAATTGATGCGGAAATTCTCCGCGAGATATTCAGGCCGTTTGAATCGAGCGCAGAGAGGGGCGAGATCGTTTCGATAGGCGCGTCCGATCTGTTTACAGACGGGTTTTCGGGTACGGATAACGCGTCGGCAAGGCGCGAGGCTCTTGCGAGAGCGCTCGGACTGCCCGCAAGCATATCGGCAAAGCTGCTCGTTGACGCGATCAATCTGCTTGGCGGCAGAGAGATTTACGAAGCGGCAAAGAGGGATTTGCTTGGTTAATAAAAAAGGGATTGGTTTGCGCGAGCACACATTTTCCTTTAAGTAAGGTTTTTGAAAGAGCACGAGAAAACTTTTTTCCAAAAAGTTGTCTCGTAATAAGTAAAGTTTTTGAAAGAGCGCGAGAAAACTTTTTTCAAAAAGTTGTCTCGTACAAGTAAGGTTTTTAAAAGAGCGCGAGAAAGCTTTTTTCCAAAAGCTGTCTCGCACAAGAAAGGAACAAAAATATGAGATGTCCTGTTTGTTCACATGAGGATAGCAAGGTAATTGACTCGCGTCCGACCGAGAGCGGAACGATCCGCCGCCGCCGCGAATGTCTTGCCTGCAAGCACCGCTTCAACACCTACGAGGTAGTTGAGGTCATTCCGCTTTTCGTAGTCAAGAAGAACGGAACGAAAGAGATTTTTGACAAGCAGAAGCTGCTTGGCGGACTCATAAAATCTTGCTACAAGCGTCCGATAACCGTTTCACAGCTCGAGGCGCTCGTTGACTCTATCGAGCAGGAGCTTTACAACTCTCTGCGCGGAGAGATCTCGTCCACCGAGATCGGTGAAATGGTAATGAAGCATCTCAAGGCGCTCGACGAGGTTTCGTATGTACGATTCGCGTCGGTTTACCGCGAATTCAAGGACATTGACACCTTCCTGAGCGAAATAAAGGAACTTATAAAAAAGTAAAGGAATAGAATATTATGACGAAAACTCTTTCGTACAGAACGCGTGGCGTTTGTGCGCGCGAGATAAATCTCACCGTCACCGACGGAGTAATTGACGAGGTGCGTTTTCTCGGCGGATGCAGCGGAAACACGCAGGGCGTTGCGGCTCTCGTCAAGGGAATGGGAGTTGACGAGGCAATCGAACGCCTCTCGGGTATAAAGTGCGGATTCAAGAACACGTCCTGTCCCGACCAGCTCGCAGAAGCACTCAGAAAAATCAAGGAAAACGATTAAAAATCCATATATCAAGCAAAATAAAGGAACTTTACGCAAATGAACTACAAAGAAAATTACAACCGTTGGCTTAGTGAAGAAAGCGTTTCGCAGGAGCTCAAAGACGAGCTTATCGCAATAAGCAACTGCGAGGACGAGATAAAATACCGTTTTTCGAGCTATCTCAGCTTCGGTACGGCAGGTCTGCGCGGCAAGATGCTCGCAGGAACGAATGCAATGAACGTCCATACGGTTGCACACGCATCGCAGGGCTTTGCAAATCTTATAAACCGGGAGGGCAAGGATGCCGCAGAGCGCGGCGTTGCTATCGCTTACGATAGCCGCAACAACTCGGTGCTCTTCTCGAAGGTCGCGGCGGAGGTTTTCGCCGCAAACGGAATCAAGACCTATTTCTTCGAGTCACTCCGTCCCACTCCCGTTCTTTCGTTCGCGATACGCCACCTCGGTTGTATCGGAGGCGTAAACGTCACCGCATCGCACAACCCGAAGGAATACAACGGCTACAAGGCGTACTGGGAGGACGGCGCACAGCTTCCGCCCGAGCACGCAAAGATCGTTTCGGCATCTATAAACGAGACCGACATTTTTGACGGCGTGAAGCGCCTTGACTTTGACAAAGCGGTCGAGAGCGGGCTTATCGAGATCGTTGGAACTGTTATTGACGATGAATATATCAAAAACGTCACCGCGCAGACGGTTGACAAGAACGCGGTGAGGGCGGTTGCGGACGATCTCCGCGTAGTTTACACTCCCCTTCACGGCGCAGGATACAGACTCGTCCCCGAGGTTCTTCGCCTTTGCGGACTAAAGCACCTCTACACCGTTTACGAGCAGATGGTGCTTGACGGCAACTTCCCGTCGGTCATCTCGCCCAACCCCGAGCATCCCGCGGCGCTCGAGCTTGGCACTGCGCTTGCAAAGAAGGTCGATAGCGACCTCGTCATCGGAACAGACCCCGATGCAGACCGCGCAGGCGTTATGGTGCGCCGTCACGACGGATCGTTCGTTCCTATGACCGGCAACCAGATCGGCGCGCTTCTTCTTGAATATATCATCACCGCTTACGAGAACACAAGCACTATGCCGTCCGACCCCTATGCGGTCAAGACGATCGTAACGAGCGAGATCTGCACGAAGATCTGCGAGAGCCACAACGTTGGACTTTTCAACGTTCTCACCGGCTTTAAGTTCATCGGCGAGGTCATCAAAAACCACGACGATATCGGAAACGGACACTACCTCTTCGGCTTCGAGGAAAGCTACGGCTACCTCAAGGGAACGTACGCGCGCGACAAGGACAGCGTTGTTGCCGTTATGCTTATCGTTGAAATGGCGGCTTACTACAAGGCAAAGGGAATGTCGCTTTACGATGCGCTGAACGCTATGTACGAAAAGTACGGCTACTACAACGAGCGCACAGTCAACCTCGTTTTCGACGGCTTTGACGCCGCAGAGCGTATGAGCGGCTTTATGAAGAATATCCGCTCGAACATTCCGTCCGAGATCGGCGGCAAGAAGGTACTTGCTATCCGCGACTACCTCGCAGAGACGGTCACCGAGATCGCAAGCGGCAAGGTTACGGGTACCGGACTTCCCGCGTCCGACGTTGTATATTTCGAGCTTGAGGACAACAACGTTGTTGTCGTTCGTCCTTCGGGTACAGAGCCGAAGGTTAAGCTTTACTTCCTTCTCAACGGAAGCTCGGCGGAGGAATGCGAGTCTCTTATGCTCGCTTGCGCCGAGGCAGTTAAGCTCTGGAGATAATCAAACAAAAAGGCAGGGGGTTGCCCAACTTCTCATAAGGAAGTTGGGCAGTTTTATTCGCCTGCGGCGAGTTCTATTGCTTCGCAGTGGTATTCAGCTCACGCCGAGTGGTATTTGCTTCGCAAGTTAAGGGGCGAATAAAATATCACTGAAGCCGCAAGGCTTCAATGTCACTATTGCGCCAGCAATAATATAACTCCGACAAAGTCGGAATATAACTCTTGTTTTTTCTGCCGATTTGTGGTATAATATAATCAGTATTGTAGGGGTATGGGCTTTGCCCTGTGCCCGCGTTGCTTGCAACGCTGTAATACAAAGGTGAAACTGGTGATAAATATACAAATCAAGTAAGGAACAAGTGCCTATGTCTAAAGCAATAACGACCTTAATCATTGATATGTATGGAGTGATATTGAAGGAAAGAACGGGAAACTTTATCTCCTATACGTATGAACATTTTGACAACTCGGAACACGATCGCATAAAGAACTTGATTGAAAATGAGAAGCTGTTTACCAAAGCAGGATTGGGAGAGATTACCTCTCACAAGTTCCTTTCTGCATTAGGCTATAAAGACCCCGAATATCATATGAAAAACTATATTGAAAATTATTTGACTTTTGATCAATCCTTTATATCCTTTGCAGAAAAATACTATAAAAAGTACCAGTTTGTTTTATTATCCACAGATGTCTCAGAATGGAGTAAGTATATTACGAAATTTTACGGACTTGATAAATATTTCAAACATAAGATTGTCAGTGGAGACGCTCATTGTAGAAAGCCGGACCCAAGAATATACAATATCACGCTAAAGCAAATACAAGCGGAAACTTATGAATGCTTATTTATTGATGATAACATAAGCAATATATTGGCTGCTCAAAAGATAGGAATAGACTCAATTCTTTTTAACAGATATAATGAACTATACACGGGAGAAAAAGTTCATTCTTTTGAAGAATTGGATAAAACACTTACACACCTTTAGAAAAATAACCCCGACAGAAAATCTGTCGGGATTTTGCTTTTATAATTCAACGCTCGCGTGTCTTGTAACGTGGCAGGAGATGTTGACTGCAACGGGGAGTCCTGCAATATGCGTGGGGAACTCCTCGATATTCACCGCAAGTGCGGTGGTTTTTCCGCCAAAGCCCTGCACGCCGATTCCGAGAGAATTGATCCTCTCGAGCATCTTTTCCTCAAGCGCGGCGTATCTCGGATCGGCATTTTTGACCGAAATATCGCGGGAAAGCGCCTTTTTCGATAAAAACGCGGCGTAGTCGAAGCTTCCGCCGATTCCAACTCCTACAACGAGGGGCGGACAAGGCATACTGCCCGCGCGAAAGACCGTATCGACAACGAAATCGACAACGTCGTCGGGCGTTGCAGAGGGGTTAAACATCTTGACAGCGCTCTTGTTTTCGCTTCCAAAGCCCTTAGGGAGCGCAATTATCTTCATCTTGTCTCCGCTGACGATTTTCGTGTAAATTATCGCAGGGGTGTTGCTTTCTGTGTTTTTTCTGTCAAAAAGAGGATCGGAAACAACCGAAAGACGAAGCTTTCCGTCAACGTACGCTCTCTTTACGCCCTCGTTGACCGCACTCTCAAGATCTCCGTTTATATGTACCTCGTTTCCAAGCTCGATCATAACTATCGCCATTCCCGTGTCCTGACAAATGGGAATATCGTACCTTCTCGCCTCTTTGAGATTGTCCGCGATGACGTCAAGCGCCTGTCTCGGAAGGCTTTCCTCCTCGCGGCTACGCGCACACTCTATTGCCGCTTCAAGATCGCGCGGCAGAGTGGAATTTGCCTTTATGAAAAGCTCGCAGATCGCGTCCTCTATGATTTTCGTTTCAAGGATTCTCATTTTCGTTTCCCTTACTTTCCGTATCTTCCGTCATCGCCGGGAGTATAGATCTTTTCGCCGATCTTGTAGTAGCCGAGTCGCTCGCGCGCGATTCTCGCGATATACTCGTCGTCTATTTCTCTCTCAAGCTCATATTTGAGTCCGTCAACCTTGTCTCTGTACTCAACGACGAGCTTTTCAAGCTCCTCCTGCTTGTCGCGAAGATCGTTCAACTTGCTCTGCTGTGAAACGATCGAAAAGATCGCCGCGATCACCACGACCGTGGAAAGAAGCACTACGAAAAAATTTCCTCTTTTCATTTATTTTTCCTCTTTCTTTTGTTTTCTTTGATTTTCGGCAGTCTGTCCCCGAATCCGTCCTCTGCCGACTCAGCAAACGCGCGGATATATTTTTTAGTCGCCCTGCGCCTATATGCAAGGTCAATTTTATAAAAAAGAGACGAAAACGCGCCCTTTATCGCCATTATCGGCGGTAAAAGGATCTTTTTGATCAAAAGGCGTATAAAATTTATTATCCTGTCGGACGCCGCCATAACGAGCCGCCCGAGAGTTTTTCGGTAGATATAGAACCCGCCGAGCGCACCCATCGGCGCAAAGGCGCGAAACCTTCCGCTGTTTTGCAAAAAGAAGATTATCGCAAGCGCCGCTCCAAAGGCGGTCATGAATAAAAAGTCCTCAAAATGCGGCAGTATCGGGATATTTATCGCCTTTCTGCGGATACGCAGAGCATCGTAAAGAAGCGCTGACACAAATCCGAGTCCGACCGACAAAAGAAGCATTACGCCGAGAGACGACTGCGAAAGCTCGCCTATCACTGACGTCTGCCCTGCCCGAAAAATCCGCCGAGACGGGACGTCTTGCCCCTTCCCTTTTTGTCTGAATAGACAAGTCCGTTTATCTGACCGACTATCTCGACCTCGCCGCTCGACGTGTCCATTTTCACTATCTGAAGCCCGAGACCGTCCACAGTTACGATGCAATCGCCCGAGTCGAGGACTACGAAGGTCTCGTCAAAGCTGACGATGTTTTCCACCGCGCAGAGAGTGAGCGTTTTTCTGTTTTCTATTGTCGCGCGCAGAGCTTTGTGCGCGCCAACGTCTGCTCTGTTCATTTTGTACCTCCCGTAAAAAGCGTTTAACTGCTTAATTTTATTCGGAAGGCGCGGAAAATATGCGAGATCAGACGATTATCCGATACATCGTGTCAGCTTCGTTTTTCGGCACGTTCTCTCGGACGTCAAGCACCTCGAATTTAAGCACTCTTGCGCCGAACATTATCTCAACGACGTCCCCTTTTTTCACCTGATAGGACGCCTTGACCTGTCTGCCGTTGACAACGACGTGCTCGCCGTCGCAGGCATCGTTTGCAACCGTTCTTCGCTTGATTATACGCGAAACCTTCAAAAATTTATCTATTCTCATATTTTTCAGGCGTTTTCCTCTCTCTTTTTGTCCTCGATCATTCTCTCGCACGCATCGTAGAGCGCTTTCTCGGAGTCGATGTCGCACTCCTTACAGATAGATGCGGTAAGAAGCAGAAGCTGACCGACCTTTTCCTCGAGCGTCGTCTTGTCAAGTCCCGATTTTGCCGCCTTGGACGCGAGCTTTTCGGCACGCATAAGCGCCGGAAGGGTTCTTGCAACGCTGTCCATGGATTCAACCGGCGTTTTCTGACTCTTTTCGCGCATCTTGATCTTATCCCAGTTTTCAAGCACCTTTTCAGAGGTGTCCGCCTCGACGTCCGAGAAGATGTGAGGATGACGGATTATCAGCTTTTTGCAGATGTCATTGCAAACGTCATCAAATGTGAAGTTGCCGTTTTCCTCGGCAATTCTTGCGTGGAATACCACCTGCAGAAGAAGGTCTCCAAGCTCCTCGCGAAGAAGGGCGGGATTTTTCGTGTCTATCGCCTCGACAACCTCGTAGGTCTCCTCGATAAGATTCTTTCTTATCGACTCGTGCGTCTGCTCTATATCCCAAGGACAGCCACCCTCCGAGCGCAAGATTCGCATTATATCAACGAGATCGCCTATTCTATGCTCGTTTTTCTCTTTCAAAAGCTCTATTTCGGTCATTTTTGTATTTACTTCCTTTCATTTTTTCAAAAAGTCCGAGTTTTTCGATTATTTTCAGTATTTTTTTGTTTTGACAAACGGCGAGTATCTCGCTTTTGTCAATATAATTTGTCAAAAGTATCACCGCAAAATAAACCGTCGCCGCAAGCGTTATCGCGACCGCGCACGCGAGAGTCCGACCGATATATCCAAACAGCAGCGCGTACGAAACACTTGCCACGGTAGCGCAGGAGAGCGCGGCGGCAAGCGGTCTCAAAAACAGAGAGAAGACGTGCGGCCTCTCTCCGAGACGCTTATAAATGAAGATAAAATTGATAAAACAGACGGTGAAATAGCAGAAAAACGTGCTTATCGGCGCGCCGCCGACCGAAAAGCGCTCAATGAGTATCGGTCCGCTTATCATTTTCACGAGCGCTCCTGCGAGCATCGAGAAAAGTGGGACGAGCGGCCGCCCAAGCGCTTGAAGAAGCGCGTTTGTGAGAGTTGCAAAGGACAGAAATATTACGGACGGCGCAAGAAGTCGAAGAAGGGGCGCCGCACCAAGCGCAAGAGAATCGTCGAAAAGCATTTCGAGTATCGGCAGAGAAAGGGACAAAAGTCCGAAGGCGCACGGAAAGGAGATGAGCGCGCAAAGTCGCATTGAGGTATCTACCGACGAGGAAACCTTTTTAAGTTCTCTTCTTGATATAAGTCCTGCAACGTACGGCACTGCCGTACTTGCTATCGGGGTTATGAAAACTATCGGCAGATTCAGCATAGGAAGGGCAAGCGCACTGTAATTTCCGTACGCCGCGTTTGCCGCCGCAGAGCTGAGTCCGATCTTTTTGAGCGTACGCAAAACGACCACAAGGTCGAGCGCGCCCGACATACTCAGCACCGATGCCGAAAGGGTTATCGGCAGAGCGGCACACGTAACGCCCTTTATTATTGACACAAGACTCCCCGCGCTAAGTCTGTCGAAGATCTGCTCGTAATATTTGTCGCTTTTGAAGAAAAGCGCCATAAGCAAGAGTATAAAAAGAGCAATTCCCATTCCGAGAGAGAGTCCGAGCGCCGCGCCTGCCGACGCCGTCTCGAGCGCCTCTCCCTTTTTAAGAGCAAGAGATGCAAGAGTCAGACCGAAAATAAGCTTTCCCGATGCCTCGGCAACCTGCGAAAGCGCGGTCGGAAGCATATACTGATGCCCTTGAAAATATCCGCGAAGCACGCTTATCACGCTCACGAAAAAGAGTGTGGGCGAGATCGCCCTTATCGAAGGGGCAGCAAGCGGATTTGAAAGTATTTGTGCGAAAAAGTCGGCAAAAAAGAACATTGTCAGACTGCCGAGCGCACCGACAGTTAAAAATATCACGCCCGAGGCGAGAAATATCTTTCTCACCCTTGGTCTGTTTCCGACCGACCGCGCGCTCGATATGAGCATAGATATTGCTACGGGAAGCCCTGCGGTCGAAATCATATAAAAGAAGGTGTAGATCGTATAAGCCGAGTTGAAATAACCCATTCCCTCGCTTTTTATGAGGTTCGTCAAGGGAATTTTGTATATCAGCCCTATAACCTTGACCGCCGCGCCCGCAAGTGCAAGCACTATCGCGCCCGAAATTAGTCCCTTTTTTCTTCCTTGCCCTCTCAAACAGTACGTCACCGCCCTTAAAAATCAAAATGACGTCCTGCTTTTTGTTTGCTTTTTTATTTATATTCTTTTGTGGGTGTTATTTATTCCCTTCAGAGGCGCGAAGGGCGTCAAGGCGATCGTAAAAGTCTCGGATCTTGGCGAAATATTCGTTCCTTATAGTCTCGCAGTTTTCCTTTGCGAGATATTCGTAGGGGTACTTGGGCATAAAGTAGCGCTCTATCATATTATGCTCGCGGTCAACCATCTTGGTAACCGAGCCTGCTCCGACGGCAAATATCGTCTGAAGCTCTTCCATTATGTAAATGTTGTACTTGCCCTCGCATCCGGGGAGCGCAAATCCTACGTTTTCGAGGTTTCCGACCGTATTCTTCTGCTTGTAGAGATAGTAGGGCAGATAAAGAGCGCTCTTTGCTTTGAGCTGGGAGTAGTCAACGCTCTTGAGCACGTCTCCGCCCGGCGCGGAATATACGTCTCCGCCCTGCTTGGCAACGTCCGCCGCCTTTTTAACGCAGAAGGTGTGGACTGTAAAGTTTTCGGGACGGAGCGCAAGCACCGCGTCAACCGATTTCGAGAAGCTTCTGTATCCCTCGCCCGGCAGACCTGCGATAAGGTCGGTGTTGATGCTGGGGATTCCGCCCTCTCTTGCCATTTCGTACGCGCGGAAGAAATCGGCGGCGGTGTGACGTCTGCCTATTCCCTCAAGCACGGTGTCGTTGAGAGTCTGCGGATTTATGCTGATTCGTGTAACGCCGTGCTCCTTGATAATTCTTATCTTCTCGGCGTCAATGGTGTCGGGACGTCCTGCCTCAAGGGTGTATTCCTCGAGAAGCGAAACGTCGGTATGCTCCTCTATTTTGGAAAGGAGAAGGTCGAGCTGCGACGCACTGAGCGTCGTCGGTGTGCCTCCGCCTATGTATATTGTCGAAAGTCTGAGTCCTCTCTCCTTTATGACCGCAAAAACGCCGTCAAGGTCGAGAAGAAGTCTTTCAAGATATTCGGGAATCATCGAGAGAAGTCTCTTTGTTGCAAACGAGATAAACGAGCAGTACGCACATCTCGTCGGGCAGAAGGGGATCGAGATGTAGAGGCTGCAGCTGTCCTTCGGAAGCTCCTCTATGATCTTCGCCTCGTTGAGCGTGATGCTCGTGAGAAGCGCCGCCTTTTTACTGCTGAGCAGATATTCGTTGCGCAGAATTTTTCTTATCTGCGCTCCGTCGTAGCCCTCGTCGTATATCTTGCGCGCGATCTTCGAGGGCCTGATTCCCGTGAGTATCCCCCACGAGGGCGTGTAGGCAAAAAAGTTCGTTCCTGCCTCGAAAAGCGCCTTTCCTACGACCACCTTTGCAAGGTCAACGTAGGTCTTTTTCTTTTTCTTCGTCTCACAGCACTCGCCGCTCGCGACCGAGTCTGCAAGCTTTATCTGCGCCCACGCGCGGATAGTTTCCTCGTCCTCGCTGACGTTTACCGTAACTACGGGCACGTCGTCGGTGACCTCCTCGTTTTCCGAGAATTTCGATCCGGGGAAGAAGATCAGACAGAGTGTCTGAACGTAATATTGACTTATATCTCCGTTAATTATAAGCTTCATCTTAAAAAACCTTTCAAATAAGAAGTAGGAGAGAGACTATCGGGATAGTGCCGAGCGAAAGAAGTGTGGAAACGGCGACGAATTTGCCTGCCGTGACCGCGTCTCCGCCGAATTTTTCCGCCATCATACTCGTATAGACGGCAACCGGCGTGGACGAGCATATCATAACTGTCAGCGCAACGTCGTTTGACAGGGACACGCCGACAAGCATCAGTATCTTCAGTATTAAAAACGCAAGGACGGGTGCGGCAAAGAGACGGAGGAAAAGTGCCGTCGGGAGCGCCTTGTCGTTGAATGCGCTCTTAAATTTGAGGTCTGCAAATCGCAGTCCGACGATTATCATCGAAAGGGGTACGACAAGGTCTGCAAGGTAGGTGAGCAGCTCTGTCGCAAAGGACGGAACGTATTTGTCAAGCGGCGTGAAGAAGAATATAAATCCTATATAAGTCGGCACGGTTGCCGGATTTATAAACATCTTTTTGACCGAAACGTACTTTTTGTCGCCCGTGTAGATGTAGCATCCAACCGACCACGCGTAGAGGTTAAACGCGATAACGAAAACGCAGACGTAAATGACCGCAACCTCTCCTGCGACCGCCTGAATGAGCGGTATTCCGAGGAATGACGCGTTTGAAAAGAGCAGTCCGTAGCGATAGACCTTTCTCTGCGCCTCGGGAGTCTTTTTGAAAAAGAAGAGACCGAGCGCAAGGACTGCGCCGTGATAGACGAGCGAGATCAGAAATACCCACGCCGCGCCTGCGAGAACGCTTCTGTCGAAGTCTCTGATATATGTGTTTATTATCAGCGCAGGCTGTGCGAAATAGAGTATGAGATTTGAAAGCTCGGCGGGGAGCTTGTCTCCGCCGAAGTGAGTTTTTCGCATAACGTAGCCGACTAACATAAGGGCGAACATCAGCCCTATGCGCTGGCAAAGCGCGAGAATATCTATCATTTTTTGCTCCTTTTTTTCTTGGAAACCCTTTTGCAAAAGGGTTTCCAAACCTTCCCAAAAATCTTAATGGAATCTTTTTAAATAAAGTTTTGGAAAGAGCGCGAGAAAACTTTTTCCAAAAAGTTGTCTCGCAAAAAGTTGTCTCGTAAAAAGTTTTTTGGAAAGCGTAAAAACCTTTTTCTCAAAAAGGTTTTCACTTAGGTTTTCTCATAGTGAGGGATATTCTTCCCTTTTTGACGTCAACAGAGAGTACCCAAACGGTAACGATGTCGCCGACGCTTACAGCCTCGAGCGGATGCCTCACGAACTTGCCGCCAAGCTGAGAAATGTGAACGAGACCGTCCTGATGAACGCCAATATCAACGAAAGCGCCGAAATCGGTGACGTTTCTGACAGTACCGACAAGCTCCATTCCCTCTTTAAGGCTCTCGATACCGAGAACGTCGGTGCGGAGCATAGGAGGCGGAAGCTCGTCACGAGGGTCACGTCCGGGGCGGCAAAGCTCTGCTACGATGTCGTCGAGCGTGGGAACGCCGATTCCAAGCTCGCTTGCGAGCTTTTCCTTGCCGAGAGCTTTGATTTTATCGTTAATTCCGTCGGAAATTCTGTTTTTCTTAACGTCGTCCGCGCTGTATCCGAGCTTTTCAAGAAGCTCCTTTGCCGCCGCGTAGCTTTCGGGGTGAACGGCGGTGTTGTCAAGGAAATTGCGTCCTCCGTGAACACGAAGGAAGCCTGCGCACTGCTCGAACGCCTTCGGTCCGAGCTTGGGAACCTTTTTAAGCTCGGCGCGCGAGGAAAATTCGCCGTTTTCCTCTCTGTACGCAACGATATTTTTAGCAACCGTCGAGTTTACGCCCGCAACTCTCGAAAGAAGGGGTACCGACGCGGTGTTGAGGTCAACGCCAACGCGGTTAACTGCCGACTCGACTACGCCGTCAAGCGCCTCGGAGAGGCGGTTCTGCGGCATATCGTGCTGATACTGTCCGACACCGATAGCCTTGGGGTCGATCTTAACAAGCTCTGCAAGGGGGTCCTGCAGACGTCTTGCGATGGAAACTGCCGAACGGAGGTTTACGTCGTAGTCGGGGAACTCCTCTGCCGCGAGCTTTGATGCCGAATATACCGACGCACCCGCCTCGCTGACTACCATATAAGCAACTCCGCCACCGATCTCGCGGATAACGTCAGCCGCAAAGACCTCTGTTTCGTGAGATGCAGTTCCGTTTCCGATAGCGATTATCTCAACCGCGTGCTTTTTGATGAGAGCCTTGATCTTGACCTTCGCCTCGTCTATCTTGTTGAAGGGCGGAACGGGATAGATAACTGCGGTATCAAGCACTTTTCCTATGCCGTCAACAACTGCAACCTTACAGCCCATACGGTAACCTGGGTCAAGTCCGAGAGTTACCTTGTTCTTAACGGGAGGCTGCATAAGAAGCTGATTCAAGTTGAGCGAGAACACCTTGATCGCCGACTCGTTTGCCGTATCGGTAAGAGTCGTTCTCATTTCTCTCTCGAGCGAGGGGAAAATGAGTCTGTCGTACGAATCCTCTGCCGCAAGGGATACGAAATCGGAGCATTCGCCGCTTCCCTTGACGTGGAGAGAGCGCACGATGTTCATCGCCTTTGCGCGCTCAAATTCAACGGTCACCTTGAGTATTTCCTCGTTTTCGCCGCGGTTAAGCGCAAGGACTCTGTGTCCTGCGATTTTGTTCAGCGGCTCGGAGAAGCTTTCGTACATTGCGTAAACGCCGAGGTCCGCCTTTTCCTCGCCGTCTGCGGGCGCTTTCGCGGGGCAGGACGAGATCTTGCCCTGCATGAAGCAGACGTAACGGAGTCTCTTGCGAAGCTCTGCATCGTCCGAGATGATCTCGGCGATGATGTCGGACGCTCCTGCGAGAGCCTCCTCAACGCTTGATACTCCAAGCTCCTCGTTTATATATGCCTCTGCCATCTCGGAAGGCACGCCGCCCTCCTGCGCGTAGATCGCCTCGGCGAGAGGTCCGAGTCCCTTTTCCTTTGCAACTGACGCACGGGTCTTGCGCTTCGGACGGTAGGGACGGTAAATATCGTCAATTTCGGTAAGAGTCTCGGCTTCGTCGAGCGCTTTCGAGATCTCCTCGGTCATAAATCCGAGAGTTTCGATCGAGGCGCGTACCTTTTCTCTCTGCTCCTCGAGGTTGCGCAGATATTTGAGACGCTCGTCCAGCGTACGAAGCACCTGATCGTCAAGCGCGCCCGTTACCTCTTTTCTGTAACGCGCAATAAAAGGAATGGTGTTGCCCTCGTCGATAAGAGCGACTGTGTCGATAACTCTTTTTTCACTGATTCCGAGTTCTTTTGCGATTCTTGCTGTAATTTCCACTTTTTTATTTGTGGGACAACTTTTTGAAAAAAGTTTTCCCACACCCTTTCAAAAACTTTTATATACATAAAATATATATAAATATAATAATTCATAATATTATATCACTTATTTTAGCTTTCGTCAATATTTTTTTGGTCTTGCGGACGATTTTTTCGTCTCTTTCGCGCCGCAAGGCACCTAAAATTGCAAAACGGCTTGATTATATCGCGCGTTTGTGCTATAATAATAAAACAGACTATAAAAAACGAAACGAGATCTGTATTTATGGAACTTTCACGCGATTTTGCGCGCACCCAGCTTCTGCTTTTCAAGCCCTTCGTATCGTCCTGCTCTCTCGAGCGCACGAGAAAGGCTCAGGCACGTCTCGGCGCGCTTATGGCTTCGTCCTACAAAAGCAATTCTAAATACGAAAAAAAGAAAATAGAAAGCGTTGACTGCGCGGTAATTACGCCGTCCGACATCGTATCAAAGGGAGTTATCCTCTACCTCCACGGAGGCGGATATACCTGCGGCGACCTTAAATATGCACGCGGATTTGCAACCGTTCTTGCATCGAAATGCTCGATGCGAGTCATCGCGCCTGCATACCGTCTCGCACCCGAAGCACCCTTCCCTGCCGCCCTTGACGATGCGCTCGCAATTTACAAGCATCTTGTCGAAAGCGGCACTCCGTCAAGCGAGATCGTTTTATGCGGAGAAAGCGCAGGCGGAGGACTTTGCTACGCGCTCTGCCTCAAATTAAAAGCGAAAAAGCTTCCCTTACCTACGGGAATTATTGCGATTTCCCCCTGGTGCGACCTCACCCTTTCGGGCGAGAGCCTTGAAAGAAATTGCGACCTCGATCCCACGCTTGAAAAGGAGCGTCTTAAATACTATGCAAACTGCTACGTACACGGCTCTCCCGAGTCGCCCTGCGACGGCGAGACCGACAAGGATCTGAAGGCAAATCCCTTCGTTTCGCCCCTTTTCGGTGACCTTTCGTCTATGCCTCCCTCGATAATTTTCGCAGGAAGCGACGAGGTCCTTCTCGACGATTCGAGAATGCTCCACGAAGGCCTTATCCGCGCAGGCGCGAGAAGTCAGCTGAACGTGGCAGAGGGAATGTGGCACGTTTATCCCCTTTTCTGCCTCAAGGAATACGAGAGTGATTTCGACCGAATGAACGCATTTCTGCGTACGGTCCTGCCGCCGCCCGAGAGACTCCGCTGGATGCGTCTCGACAACGCGGCGAAGATATATCCTGCCGCGCGAAGCCGCCGCTGGATCAACCTTTTCAGACTTTCCGCAACACTCACCGAGGAAATTGACCGCGAGGTACTCAAAAGCGCGCTTGACGTTACCGTCCGCCGCTTCCCCTCTATCGCGGTACGCATAAGAACGGGATTTTTCTGGTATTATCTCGAGGAGATCCCGAACGCGCCCGAGATAATGGACGAGCGCAGCTGTCCGCTCTCGCGTATTCCCTTTGAAAAGCTGCAAAAGTGCGCTTTCAGAGTAATAGTGTATAAAAAGCGCATAGCTGTCGAGTTTTTCCACTCGATAACCGACGGAAACGGCGGTCTCGTTTTCTTAAAGACTCTCCTTGCCGAGTATATTCAGCAGAAATACAACGTTGAAATTCCTGCCGAAAACGGAGTCCTTGACAGACTTGAAATGCCGAGCGAGGCAGAGCTTGAGGACAGCTTCCAGCGTACCTGCGGAAAGGTCGCCGCAAGCAGAAGAGACGTCACCGCGTACAAGATCACGGGTACGCGCGAGGTCGATTCCTTCCTCACGAACACCGCCTTTATAATGAGCGCCGCCGAGGTCAAGGCGCGCGCAAAGGAGATAGGCGTCACCGCAAACACCTTCCTTGCGTCCGCCGTTATGCTCGCTATAATCAACATTCAGAAGGAGCGCGGAATAAGGACGTCCAGAATGAAGCCGGTAAAGCTTCTTCTCCCCGTAAATCTGCGTAAAATGTTTAATTCCGAGTCGCTGCGCAACTTCGTTCTTTACGCGATGCCGGGCGTTGATCCCCGTCTCGGAGAATATTCCTTCGAGGAGATCTGCAAGATAGTTCATCATCAGATGGGACTTATGGCTACCCCGAAGCAGATGCAGAAGATGATAACAACCAACGTAAAAAGCGAGCGCGTTCTTGCAGTCAAGATGCTTCCGCTTTTCATAAAAAACCCCATAATGAAGGCGGTTTTCAACACAGTTGGCGAAAAGACCACCTGCCTTTCCCTCTCTAATTTGGGACTTGTAAAGGTCCCCGATCAGATGGCGCCCTTTATCGAGAGAATGGACTTCATTCTCGGAATACAGGCAACGAGATACCACAACTGCGGTATCATAACCTACGGCGACACCCTCGTTTTCAACTCGATACGAAACATTCGCGAGCCGATACTCGAGAGACATTTCTACGCCGTGCTGAAGGACCTCGGCATTCACGTCAAGGTCGAAAGCAATCAAAGATAAGAAAGGAAGATAAAATATGTTTTGTGCAAAATGCGGCGTTGAGCTTGCAAACAGCGAAAAAAGCTGCCCTCTTTGCGGCACTCGCGCATATCACCCCGATATAGTACGCGAAAACGGCGAGCCGCCCTTCCCCGAAAACAATCTTCCGAAAGAGGAATTCAACCGCGCCGGCATACTTTTCATTATAACGATGCTTTATGCGATCCCCTTCATACTCGCGCCTATATGCGATTTCAGCATCACAGGCGGGATAACCTGGTCGGCGTACGTTTCGCTTTCGGTTCTTCTCGCATACGTGATACTGATCCTGCCCTCCTGGTTTCGCAAGTGGCACCCGATAATCTTCGTACCCATTGACTGCGGCTGCGCAGGACTTTTCGTGTGGTATATAAGCTTTGCGACCGGCGGAAACTGGTTTTTCTCGTTTGCATTCCCCGTTCTTCTTATGATAAGCGTGCTTCTCTGCTCGGTCGTGATCCTCTCTGTGACTCTTCGCCGCGGATATCTTTACATTTTCGGCGGAGCATTCCTCGGACTTTCCGCAGTTATGCCGCTCACCGAGTTCTTCGTTCACATTACCTTCCACCCGAGAGATCATCTCGTCTGGTCGGTCTATCCGATGACAGTATTTTTCCTCATCGGCGCAATGCTGATAACGATTGCGATTTGCAGACCTCTTCGCGAATCGCTCCATAAAAAGTTTTTCATTTGAGTTTAAAGAAAAAGCACTTGCTTAATGGGTGGTTCTCATAAGGAAGTTGACAAAAATTGTAGGGGTCGACGTCCTCGGCGACCCGTAAAAGTAAAAATTGAACCGCAGAAAACAAAGAGATAACCCCGGCAGATTTTCAAGGTCTGTCGGGGTTATATTATTTTCAAAAAAACAGTTTATCTTTGAATTTTGTTGTCTTTTTTTGCATAAGGAGAAATGCTTTGTACACCGCTCTTCATTATTATCCATCGGGTAAACGGATTACATAAGAAAATTCTTTTAACAGATTTAAGCAAAAGCTTACATTTCAAACCACGCGTGCTTTTTTTATATCTTCGCTGAATATCACTGTAAGATCCTCCCGATTCAAACGCATCGGCAAGCATTTTCCCACTGAACATAGCACTACTCAAACCCTCAAATGAACTGGAACTGATAAAGCCTGCCGCCTCGCCAAGAAGAAATATATTTTCCTTTCCCGTACAAAAGTCTTTTAAGTTGCGCGGACTGGATACAAGGCATGCCTCGGTTTTAAAAGCATCACCAAAAGAATTGCCCAAAAATTCCTCAAGCCTTGATTTCTGTGTTTCAAAAGCCTCGCGGCATCCTTTACGTTTGAATGCACCGCCAAATATAACGTGGTCTCCTTTATGTATCGTCCAAGAACAACTCTCACTTGTTTTGGAATCAAAAACACAGGAATAATAAGGCATTCGCTGACCGTTAAACTTAAACCATTGTTGTATTGCAACATACTGCACACGCATAGGCTTAAAGAACGTACGTCTGACGGTGGAGCCGCCGCCGTCCGCGCCAATGATCATCCTTGAGGTTACTTGCGTTTCAGCGTCGGAGCGCTTTATTAAAACGGTAAAAAGGTCACCGTCTTTTTCTATTTTACCACACCGTCCTTTGAGTACATCCACGTGCGATGGAATGAGAGAAAGCAACCATTGATCAAATGCGTATCTATCCATATTGAGGTAATGACGTTGATAGTATCGAACCAGTTTTTGATCAACATCAATCGTTTGCACGGCGAAGATCTGAGGATCTTCAAGAATATTTTTTGGAAGAACCAAATCAAACTTTGCAAGTAGTTTTTGAGCATCGGGAGCAAGAAGACCGCCACACGGCTTGGAAGACGTAAGTTGCTGTCCATCTATAACCAGTATCCTCAACTCGGGGCGCACTTTTGCTATTTCGCTAACAAAAATGCTTCCGGCAGGTCCTGCACCAACTACGACAATATCGTACATGTTTGTGGTATCTCTTTCCATTTAACTCCTCCCGCTATAACAGCGACTTTAATGTTTGTTTACCGCAAGTTTCGCCTTTGTTTTACAAACGCATCGGGCTAAACCCATTATACCACAAATCGGCAGAGAAAGCAAGTTCTCTGCCGGAATTTTTGTGTTGCTGTAAACAAATATAAACGCCGACAGATTCTTTGTCGGCGTTCATATTATTCATTTTTTTGATAAGATGCGAATCAAATTCATAACAAAAGCAATTATAAAGGTTGAAATCCCCACAATTTCGGAAACCAAAGCGACAACGTACTTTCCGTGCGAAACCTCTGTCCATTGTCCGTGGGATTCTAAATAATAATGACCCGCTTGATATAATTCATACTCAGTTTCCGCATCATTTAATGCACTTCCCCCAAATAAAAGGGTTATAAAGAAGAAAAATTGGAATGGGATAAACAGCAAACATACTAACAAATCAAATGTTTTTTTTGATTTAATGCTTTGTATAATGCCTTTGATAGTGAAAAAGAATATCGAAGCAATAATTAAATATTTTAAATACACAACAGATTCTCCTTTACTATAAAATTACCATCAACAAACAGGTTTTATCGCCAGTTTCGCCTTTGTATAACAAATGCATCGGGCTATGCCATACCCCTATCTTATTTCTCCGATAAGAACACAACGCTTTTTGCTCTTCGTCCTTTTTATCCGTTTTTTGATTTATCTCGACAGCACCGAATCTACAAACTGTCTTGCCGCTCTTGCCGAGCGTCCGCCTCTGCCGAGCGCGTATCTTTCAGCCTCCTCGTCAAGCTCGCTTTCGTCCACATCGATTCCCGCCTCGGCGGCAAGTCTGTGAACGATGTCAAGATAGATCGCCTTATCGGGGCGGTTAAAGGTGACGTGCAGTCCGAATCTTTCAGAAAGCGAAACAAGCTCCTGCATCGTATCGTTGCGATGAATGTCGTCGCCCTCTCTGTCCGAAAACTTTTCCTTTATTATATGACGGCGGTTGCTCGTTGCATAAATGACAACGTTCTGCGATTTCGCCGAAACAGATCCCTCAAGAATTGCCTTGAGCGCGCTGTAATTATCGTCGTCCTTCTGGAAGGAAAGATCGTCGATAAAGAGTATGAATTTGAGCGGATTTTCGCTGAGCGCATCGAGAAGTCCCGCGATACTGCAAAGCTGATCCTTTCTGACCTCGATTATACGGAGTCCGTCCGCGCAAAGCTCGTTTACTATCGCCTTGACGGTTGACGATTTACCCGTACCCGCATCTCCTGTAAGAAGCACGTTTGCGGCAGGCTTGCCGTCAAGCAGAGCGCGTGTGTTTGCGAGAATTATTCTCTTTTCCCTCTCGTAAGAGGCAAGCTCGGAAAGACGGGTGTCGTCCGGGCTATGCACAGGCACGACTCTGTTTTCCTTGTCGAGATAGAACATTCTGTATTTTGCGTAAATGCCGTATCCGTGCTTTGTGACGTCCTTCGCTCTTGTCAAAAACTCGGACGCGAGGTCGATCTTCTCGGTCGCGAATTTCGGGAGGAAGCCTTTTCCCTCAAAGCCCTCGCAAAGAGCGTCGCTCGTTAAGTCGCAGAGCGCCTGAATGGTCTGTATCTCGTTCTCGGTCGCCTCTAAAATGTGCGCAGGTACGGTCTTTTTGCCGCCGACCAGCTTAAAATAGACGTTTTCACTTTCAAGGCAAAGCTCTCTGACGTACGCACCGAGGTATCCCCCGTTTGCGCGGTAAAGCGCGTTTACAAAGTCGGCATAGCTCGACTCGGTCTTTTCGCAAAGACTCTTTTTGAGCGCCTTGACAACGCTATCGTCAAGAATATCTCTGAAAACCGCGAGCGAGTCAAGTCTTGTTTCAAGTTCTTTAAGTTTCATATCCTTTAGTCGAGGATAGCTCCGTAAGCGCCGCCCGAAACGAGCTTCGCATAGCGCTTCAGATATCCCGTAAGTTCCTTGGTTTTGGGTGTAAAGTTCTTCATTCTCTCGGCAATTACCGACTCATCTACCTTCAGCTCGATCTTATTCTCGGGGATATTTATGCTGATAATATCTCCGTTTTCAACGATACCGATGAGTCCGCCGCTTGCCGCCTCGGGCGTGATATGTCCAACGCACGCGCCTCTCGTTGCGCCGCTGAAGCGTCCGTCGGTGATAAGAGCAACGCTCTCGCCGAGTCCCATTCCCATAATAGCAGAGGTGGGATTGAGCATTTCTCTCATTCCGGGGCCGCCCTTCGGTCCTTCGTAGCGGATAACGATGACGTCTCCTGCCTCGATCTTGCCTCCGTCGATTGCCGCCTGAGCGTCCTCCTCGCAGTCGAACACCTTCGCGGGTCCTTCGTGGACGAGCATCTTCTCGGAGACCGCCGAGCGCTTTACAACGCTTCCCTCGGGCGCGAGATTTCCCTTGAGTACGGCAATTCCGCCCGTCTGGCTATACGGATCTTCAACAGGGCGGATAACCGAGTGATCTCTGTTCACACAGCCCTTAATATTCTCGCCGACAGTCTTGCCCGTAACCGTCATACAGTCGGTATTTATAAGCCCTTTCTTTGAAAGCTCGTTCATGACCGCGTAAACGCCGCCTGCCTCGTCAAGATCCTCCATAAAGGTAGGTCCTGCGGGCGCGAGGTGGCAAAGATTCGGGGTGTTTGCGCTTATCTCGTTAGCAATATCGAGGTCGATATCGCAACCGCATTCGTGCGCGATAGCAGGAAGATGGAGCATACTGTTTGTCGAGCAGCCGAGCGCCATATCAACTCGAAGTGCGTTCATTATCGCGTCCTTTGTCATAATGTCGCGCGGACGGATATTCTTTTCAAGCAGCTTCATTACCGCCATTCCCGCGTGCTTTGCAAGCTCGATTCTCGAGGAATAAACGGCAGGGATCGTTCCGTTTCCGCGAAGTCCCATTCCGAGCACCTCGGTAAGGCAGTTCATCGAGTTTGCCGTGTACATTCCCGAACAAGAGCCGCACGTGGGGCAGGTCTTACATTCAAATTCGCACAGCTTTTCCCCGTCGATCTTGCCTGCGTTGAAGCTTCCGACCGCCTCGAACATGCTCGAAAGGCTGGTCTTTTTGCCGCCGACCTTTCCTGCAAGCATAGGTCCGCCGCTTACGAAAACCGTCGGTATATTGAGTCGCGCCGCCGCCATAAGCAATCCGGGGACGTTTTTATCACAGTTAGGGACCATAACGAGAGCGTCAAAGCCGTGAGCCTTCGCCATAGCCTCGGTAGAGTCGGCAATAAGATCGCGTGTAACGAGCGAATATTTCATTCCCTCGTGTCCCATTGCGATTCCGTCGCAGACCGCGATCGCAGGGAAAACGACAGGTGTTCCGCCTGCCATTGCAACGCCGATTCTTACCGCCTCGACGATCTTGTCAAGGTTTATATGTCCCGGAACGATCTCGTTGTACGAGCTGACAATACCGACCATCGGTCTGTTTTGCTCCTCTTCGGTCATTCCGAGCGCGTGATAAAGCGATCTGTGAGGCGCATTCTGCACCCCTTTTACGATATTTTCCATTTCGTGTTTTCGGAAAACTTTTAAAAAAGTTTTCCATACCTTTCAAAAACTTTCTTGAAAACCCTTTTTGGAAAAAGGGTTTTCAAACTTTCCCAAAAACTTTACTTAAAGGAAAAGCTATATTTTGTCTGTGTGTTCTCAACCTTATCCCTAAGTCCCTAATCTCCTCATCCGTCAGCCTTCGGCTGCCACCTTCTCCGCTGGAGAAGTCTTTCGGGTGCGTAAATTATCGTCAACGGAGTTCACCTCATCCGTCGCTAACGCGACACCTTCTCGCTGCAGCTCGGTCACGCTCGGGCTCTGACACCACACTGTGGTGTCATTCACTCCCCTCGCGCCGCTTCGCTACCCATCAAGGGGAGGGCTTGCGGGAGGACCAAAAACCGCACCTTTGGTGCCCCTTCTCCCCTACGGGGCTTCGGTGAATTTTGTTATACATTTGCAGATGTTATCCGTAGTAGCAAATTAAGGCGCCCATCCGCGCCGCGCCGATCAGACACGCCGCGTTGCGGCG
>JAZSKY010000015.1:0-7043 GCA_045535095.1 Eubacteriales bacterium
CCAACTAGGGAGGGAAGAATCCCTCCCTTTGGAAGCACCCACTCTCTGATTCAATGTTGCCCGTGCGCATGGGCGCACGCACGGGCAAAGCGCCTCAAAAGAGATTCGGCGCGGATGTAATTTCGCGGCGCAAGAGGAAAGTGCGCCGCGGCTCACTCCTACGGATAATATCTGTGGATATATGACAAATTTCTCCGAAGCTCCGTAGGGGCGAACAGTGTTCGCCCGTTTTCCTCGACAAACAAACGGGAGGAGCAAGCCCCTCCCCTACCGGAAAGATGTAATTCACCCCGTAGGGGCGATCATCGATCGCCCGAAAAATAAAACTTGACAAAATACCATAAATATGTTAGAATATTTTTGCCAAACAAACCGAATATTCCGCACTATAAGTGTGTATTTTTATTTTGTTAAAAATACACGCTCATTTCTGCATACTTGTAGTGTAGGAAAAGGTTTGTTTGGCGACAATCGGAGCGATGTATTTTTTGTGCGCCCGCTTCGGTTGGCGCACTTTTTTATTTTATGTTTTTTTACTTTGGGAGGTAAAACAATGAAAAACACAAAAATTAGGACACTGTCACTTATTATCGCAATGCTTATGGCACTTGCGTGCTTGCTTGTCGGGTGTGATAAAGAGGAAAAGCAAAACAACGATAGCAATTCCGATTATAACAGCGTTACCGAGATACCCGATTCTTCAGAGGAAGATGAAAATCAAAGCAGCAATAACCCCCCGGAAGATAATGACGATAGCAACGATAATAATATCACAGAAACGACCGGACCTTCCACCGAATTAGGAATGTTAATCGCCAGCGCAATTGATAAGACTTTAAACGCAAACTCTTGCACAATCACCAAAATTGATTCCGCCAATACTATAAACATTTGGTTGGACAAGGAGCGTGGCACATCTCGATTTGATTTTGAAAAACCGTTTTATGACAGTAGCGCCATATATACTGCAAACGGTAACATTATATATTTAAACTCTGACAATTCATCAACTTTTGCTCAAGCGCCTGAATCTTATGCCGAAACAATAATAAAAGAAACGCTTTCAATAAATTGGGATACATGGGATTTTGATGTTGCAAACAGACTGAATCATAACATAAAAATCGAAGACGGCATAACTATCGTCGAGATTTCAACCACCAACATAAACGAGGCCCTCAACCTGATGGAGTCACAGAATATTGACGAGGATTCTGATCTTGCTTGGGATGTAACGGATTTTTATTTTGAAACATCTTTCTCAATAAACCAAAAAGAAATGTTAGTATCACATAATGTCAAGACAGTTTTAACCGACACCGGCAACAAAATCACCCAACAAACTTCATATACTTTCAGCGATATAAACAGTACAAGCGTCGTGGCTCCTGACTGGCTCACGAAATACTATCAGTTTGATACGAACGGGAACATAATAAAGAATACAAAATATAACGCTGATAATTCCATTCAATCTTATACGACTTACGAATACAACGATGACGGAATACTTCTTAAAGAAACCGTGTATGATAGCACCGATGAAATTAGTAGTCAAACAATTTACCTTTTAGACCAGAATGGAAATATAATTAAAACGGAGCGTACAGTCTTTACAGTAAGAACTGTACCATACCCCTCGCAGAACACATCATCCATTACTATAGTCTTCATAGGAAAACAAGTTTTCGAATATGCAGGAGAATTTTCGTACAATAATATGGTACTGCTAAAAGAAACATACTACGACCTTGATGGCATGCTGACTTTTTGCGCTATTTATAATCGTGATGAAAACAACATTTTAACAAGTACCACATACTATGACAGCAACAACAATGTAATTTATACCGAAAATAACGAGAATAACTAATCGTTCGTCCCTGCCATTTAATCATTAACCACTAAACATCAAAAAACCTCGGCACTTTCGTGCCGAGGCATTTTTATTTTGTCTTGGTCAATTAGCCCTTAACCATCTTTTCGATTTCTGCTGCGAAATCGTCTTCTCTCTTCTCGATGCCTTCGCCCTTCTCGAAGATGTAGAACGCCTTAACAGCGATCTCTGCGCCGAGGCTCTTTGCGCATGCGGCAACGTACTTGCCAACGCTCATGCCGTCGTCCTTAACGAAAGGCTGCTCGAGGAGACATACTCTCTCGAAGAAGAGCTTTCCGAGCTTACCTTCAACGATCTTTGCAAGAACTGCATCGGGCTTGCTGGCAAGCTTGGGATCGTTCTTTGCAGCTGCAACCTGAATTGCAACCTCTTCGTCGATAGCGCTCTGGGGAACGTCTGCCTTTGCAACGTATGCAGGGGGATTTCCTGCCGCGATCTGGAGAGCAACGTCCTTAGCGCAAGCCATGAACTCTGCCTTCTCAGCGGTAGCATCGTCGGTATCGAAAACTACGATAACGCCGGTGTTTCCTGCGCCGTGAATATAGGTGCTCATTACGCCCTCGGTGAGAACGAAACGGCGAATGCTGATCTTTTCTCCGATCATTGCGATCTTTTCAACGAGAGCGTCCGAAACGGTGATGTCGCTTCCGTCGAACTTGCAAGCGCCAAATGCAGTAAGATCTGCGGGCTTGTTTGCAAGGAGAGTTCTGAGAAGTCCCTTAACGAACTCCTGGAAGGTTGCGTTCTTTGCAACGAAGTCGGTCTCTGCATTGACCTCGATCATTGCTGCGTTCTTGCCGTCAACCATAATATCAACTACGCCCTCAGCGGCGATTCTGCTTTCCTTCTTTGCAGCAGTTGCAAGGCCCTTCTCACGAAGGATCTTTACAGCCGCATCTACGTCGCCGTCTGCTTCAACGAGCGCCTTCTTGCAGTCCATCATTCCGAGACCGGTCTTAGCGCGGAGAGCTGCAACGTCTTTTGCTGTGATCTGTGCCATTTTTATTTCCTCCTAAAAGTAGTAAAATCTGTTTTGAATTACTCAGCGTCGGTAGCTTCTGCTACTTCCTCAGCAGCCTCTTCAGCTACTGCGTCAACGCCCTGTCTGCCCTCGATCATTGCGTCTGCAATTACAGATGCGATGAGCTTGATAGCGCGGATAGCGTCGTCGTTTCCGGGGATCATGTAGTCTGCATCGTCGGGATCGCAGTTGGTATCAACGATTGCAACAACCGGAATACCGAGCTTCTTTGCGTCGTGAACTGCGTTGGACTCCTTGTGGGGGGCAACGATGAAGATTGCCGAAGGAAGAGTTTGCATGGTCTTGATACCGCCGTAGCACTTCTCGAGGTCGCTCTTCTCCTTGAGGAGAGATGCAACTTCCTTCTTGGGAAGAAGCTCGAAGGTGCCTTCTGCTTCCATCTTCTCAAGGCTGTTGAGACGAGCGATGGAGCGCTTGATGGTCTTAAAGTTGGTGAGCATACCGCCGGGCCAACGTACGTTTACGTAGTACATGCCGCAACGCTGTGCTTCTTCCTTGATGGCATCTGCAGCCTGCTTCTTCGTACCAACGAAGAGCATAGTGCCGCCTTCTACCGACATGTCGCGAACGAACATGTAAGCTTCTTCAAACTTTTTAACGGTCTTCTGAAGGTCGATGATGTAAATACCGTTTCTCTCGGTGAAGATGTACTCCGCCATCTTGGGGTTCCATCTCTTGGTGTGATGTCCGAAGTGGACGCCTGCTTCAAGCAGCTGTTTGATTGTGATAACTGACATTTCTAATGTCCTCCTTTGATTTTTTCCACCATTTCGCGTATTTTTCCGAGTTTTCGGAGCATCAAAAGATGCGAAATGTGTGTTTTTGCGCTATCACGGCGCAGGGTGTATTATAACATATATAATTACTTAATTTCAACCGATTTTTTCAAAATTCACAGAAAATTAACTTTTATTTTCGGTAATTACTACTCCGAACGGTAATCTTTCAAGGCTCTCCGTAAAAGTCTGCCTATATACCTCGTGAAAGTCAGCTTAATATTTTGATCAGCATATCGAGTGCTTTAGCGACGCTCTGATCGCGGACTGCATCTCGGTCTCCGTTAAAAAGGCAGCGCTCCACGACCGTACTGTCGCCGTAAGATGCCGCAATAAATACCGTACCTACGGGCTTTTCGGGTGTTCCGCCGAGAGGTCCTGCGATTCCTGTTATTGCTGCCGAGCAATCGGCTGAAAACGCTTTTTTTGCGCCGAGCGCCATCTGTCTTGCGCACTCCTCGGACACAGCGCCTACGCTGTCAAGAACGGTCTTATCAACTCCGAGCTTTTCGTTTTTGACCTCGTTTGCGTACGAAACGATGCTTCCGTCAAAGACAGAAGAAGCGCCCGACACCGAGGTGAGGGTTGCGCCGAGAAGTCCGCCCGTGCAGGACTCTGCAAAGGTGACCTTGAGTCCCTTTTTCATAAGAAGGGCAACGAGCACCTCGGCTTTCACCATATTCTTTTCGCTTATCATCGTTTATTTTATCTCCGTAACGGTAAAGCCTGCGTCCTCGACAGCCTTTTTGAGGTCTGCGTCGGAGTAATCCTTTTTCATAGTCACCAAAGCGCTTTTACTTGCAAGATCTACCTTTGCAGAAACGCCCGAAAGCTCCTCGAGAGCCTTTTCAACTCTCTGCGAGCAGTGGGGACAGTGCATACCGTCAACTATAAGTGTTTTAACAGTCTTTTTTCCGAAAAGTGCCATTTTCATATCTCCGTTTTCAAATTATTTTTTATAAAGACGCAGTGCGTTGCACACCACGAAAAGCGAGCTTATGCTCATTGCCGCCGACGCTATCATCGGCGAGAGGGTTATTCCGAGCGTCGGATAGAGTACGCCTGCCGCTATCGGAATACATATCGCATTATAGAAAAACGCCCAGAAAAGGTTTTCTTTTATATTAGTCATTACGCTACGCGAATATTTTACAGCGCGCGACACTCCCGAGAGGTCGTTTTTGACAAGGACTACGTCGGCAGTATCTATTGCAATATCGCTTCCTGCGCCGAGAGCGATACCAACGCTTGCCGCACCGAGAGCAGGCGCATCGTTTATTCCGTCGCCTACCATTACGGTAATCTTGCCCTCGGAGGTCAGCTCGGACACTACCCTTTCCTTTTCGTCGGGGAGTACCTCCGAGATAACGCGCGAAATCCCGATCTTTTCGGCAATTACGCCTGCGTTCAGCTTGCCGTCACCCGTCAGCATTACGCTTTCCACCCCGAGTGCTTCAAGCTCGCGCAGAGTCTCTATACTGCCGCTTGACAGCTCGTCGGATGCGGCAAGGAGTCCGAGAAGGTCGCTTTCAGATGCAAGAAGCATTACCGTCTTGCCACTTGCGGCAAGGTTTTCCGCTCTTTCGCTTATTTTTGAAATATCAATGCCGAGCGCTGACATATAAGCCGCATTTCCTGCATAGTATTGCTTTTTATCAATTTTTGCGCTGACTCCTCTGCCGGGTACTGCGCGGAAATCCTCGCAAGAAAGATCGCTTGCGCCCTTTTCTCTTGCATAGTCGCAGATAGCTCCTGCCAGCGGATGCTCGCTTGCGCCCTCTATTGAAAGCGCTATGTCAAGCACGTCATTTTCGTTATCAGACACTGCAAAAAAGTCGGTAACTACGGGTTTTCCTTTTGTAAGCGTTCCCGTTTTATCAAACACCGCGACCTCGGTCTTGCCAAGCGTTTCGAGTGCCTCTGCCGATCTGCAAAGTATTCCCTCGCCTGCAAGCTTTCCGACCGCGACCGTTATTGCAACGGGAGTTGCAAGTCCGAGCGCACAAGGACACGATATGACAAGCACCGACACTGCGCTCGAAAAGGCAAGGTCGAACGACTCTCCTGCAACGAGCCATACGATCGCAGTCACGACAGAAATTGCCGCAACTATCGGAACGAACACAGACGCGACCTTATCGGCGAGTCTTGAAACCGGCGCTTTTGATGCGCTCGTGCTTTCAACAAGCTCGATTATCCTTGCAAGTACGGTATCTCCGCCTACTCGGCGAGCCTCCATTTTGAAGGCGCCCGTCAGGTTTACGGTAGCGCTCATTACCTCGTCGCCCACCGTTTTATATTTTGGGACGCTCTCGCCTGTGAGCGCAGACTCGTTTATTTCCGAGTCGCCCTCGACTATCACTCCGTCAACCGGAATATACTCTCCGGGGCGAATTACGACTATATCTCCGAGTACGATCTCGGAGGTTTTTATCTCGATCTCCACGCCGTCACGAATAACGTTTGCGCTCTCGGGTGAAAGTCTCGAGAGCTTCTCTATCGCGCTACCCGTCTTTCTTTTTGCTCTTTCCTCGAGCATTTTTCCGACTGTGACGAGGGTGAGTATCATCGCCGCCGAGTCGAAATAGAGGCCGTGCGAGTAATTTCCGCTTATCATCTTGAAAATGCCGTAGATAAACGATGCTGACGAGCCGAGCGCGACGAGGCTATCCATATTCGGCGCGCCCTTAAATATCGCGCTATATCCGCGCGTGTAAAATCTTGAGTTGATAAACGCGACCGCGAGTGCGAGAACAAGCTGGAAAAGCGACGACAGAAGTCTCTTTTCAACAAAAAGCGTCGGTATCGGGATAGAAAGCATCTCGCCCATCGAGACGTACATAAGTGGTAAAAGAAGTATCGCCGAGATTATCAGTCGCCCCTTTTCGGAAAGACTGCCGCTATCCGATACGCTTTCTCCGTAAAGCGAGCATTTATACCCTGCCTTATTTACCGCGTTTATTATCTTTTTTGACGAGAGAGCGCTCCCGTCAAACTCACAAACCATACTTTTGGAAAGAAGATTTACGTCAACCTCGCAAAGTCCGTCGAGCTCCTTGACCGTCTTTTCGACGGCGGCGACGCAGTTGACACAGCTCATTCCTTCAACTGTGAATTTTTGCTTCATTATTTTCCTTTCGATCTTTACTGAAAACCCTTTTTTGGAAAAAGGGTTTTCAGACTTTCCCAAACTTTACTGAAAACCCTTTTTGGAAAAAGGGTTTTCAGACTTTCCCAAAAACTTTAATTAAATTTTTGTTTATCATTGCTTTGAAGTCGGCCAAGCGGTCTTAGGAAGACAAACTGGTAAGACAACTCCTTGGCTCAC
>JAZSKY010000045.1:0-25061 GCA_045535095.1 Eubacteriales bacterium
GAGGTCACCGATACCGTAGGTGGTTCTATATTGTATAATCTTGTTACGCTGAATGACGGAACCCTTAAGTTTAGCGGAGCTATTCAGTTTGAGCATTCGGAATATGCAATTAACGGAATGGGCATTCTTGATCTCTCGGAATATACGGGTGATGAGCTTTATATCTATGCGGAGTATTTTGGCGGTTTAATCCTTCCTGACGGCTATGCTTTGTATGATGGAGACGGAGAGCTTATCCCGGATCTTGATGTTGCGAACATCAACTACGTCTACATAAGACCCAACGGCGGAGCTACACAGACGAATGAGTGACCGTCACTACCACGGATGAGCTTCAGGCTGTTATCGAACAAGGAGGCAATACAAAGAAAAACCGACATAAAAAGTTATCAATTTAAAGTCGTATAATCCCGAATAATCTCTGGACTTATGGAATCTTTTGTGGTATGTCGTAGTTGCTCAGGCGACAGCATGGAAACGATGTCCTAAACTTAAAAAAGAAAAAAGCCTTGGAACATAATGCTCCAAGGCTCTGGAAGGGTAGCATAAAATCGAACCCTCTGCCGTATATGACTGAACGCTCGAGCAAATGTCATTTTCTGTACGTTCAACCTTTTGATAATTCAATATGCTATACTTTCTCAAAAAAGGAGAAGATATAGCATGAACCTAAAATATACAGACAAAGCAAAAAAGTCTGTTTTTCAGAGATATAAGAATGGAGAAAGTGTTGCTTCTATTACGGAGTCTACCAATATTCCCCGCAGTACAGTTTACTCTTGGATACAGACTTTTTCATCAGCCAACGATCAGAAAGCAGAACTATCTGCAAAGAATTTCCGCTTGCTCCAAAACAAAGTGGCACGATTGGAGGGGATCATTGAGATCATACATAAAGCGCATTGTTTTGCAAGTGATCCTTTACAAGTAAAACTGGCGGCATTGGAAGATCTTTACGGTCAATACAACGTCCATATGCTGTGCGATGCATTACAAGTTTCGCGAGGTACCTTTTACAATCACCTTTGGCGAAACAAAAAGAGTAACACGTGGTATTCAAAGCGACGTGAAGAATTCAGAGCAAAGATCCAACAAATCTATGATGACAGCAATCAAATTTTCGGAGCAAACAAAGTCCACGCTACAATGAAAGAGCAAGGATATCATATCAGCGTTGAAATGGTAAGAGAGATTATGCGAGATATAGGGTTGCTCAGTGTTCGTGAAGGCGCCAAAGAGTTTTACGAAAAAGGCAAAAACTGCTACAACAATCGTTTGAAACAACAGTTTTCAGTAACAGCGCCAAACCAAGTTTGGGTGGGTGATGTCACTTGTTTCCGATTCAAAGAAATAAACTATTATATTTGTGCGATTATTGATTTATATGCCCGTGCGGTCGTTGGGTATAAAGTGAGTCGCAACTGCAGTACGCAGTTAACGAAAAGCACATTCAAAGCAGCATTTGAAAAAAGAGGAAAACCAGACGGTTTGACTTTTCATTCGGATCGGGGCGGAAACTATACTTCCTACACATATCGGGAATATTTGGAGTCCCTTCATGTTACGCAGTCGTTCTCGCGTTCAGGGGTTCCTTATGACAATGCCGTAATAGAAAGTTTCTTCTCGAACATGAAGAGAGAGGAACTATACCGAATAAAATACCGCTCTGAAAAAGAATTTATCAAAGCGGTTGATGCATATATTGAATTCTATAATTTCAAACGTCCACACAAAAAGAACCGATACAAGACACCGATGGAAAAAGAAGAGGATTACTTCAGTAAATGAGCCGCTTTTCTATTGATTTCAAATTGGATTCGTGGGTTCAAATCCATCCGTTTCAACAGTTTGCTTTCGGTTTTTCGGCTTTTTCCCTTTTTGTGTCCAAATTGAAACGTGCGCTCAAAAACCTTTAAAACCCGCATAAATACTTGGGTTTTAAAGAAAAGACACCATTGGTGTCCAAACCTTTAGGGTTCAGATTTCAATGGTGTCTTCAGATGGCGGAGGCAGAGGGATTCGAACCCCCGTGGGCTTTCAGACCCAAACTGTTTTCAAGACAGCCTCGTTATGACCGCTTCGATATGCCTCCGTAGGCTATTAAATTGTCCCAAATAGTCACCGAACCAATTCAAAATGGGTTCGAAAACATTCGGAAATTGCGAGAAACCTGCGAGAAATTTGCGAGAAAACTGCGAGAAAGCCATCTCGCAACGTGCAGATGAACCCACAAAAACCCCAATAAAATCAAGGGTTTTCACGATTTTGCAGTGACAGTAACGAGAGTTTTTCAAGACCGCCTCGTTATGACCGCTTCGATATCCTTCCATATTTAATTATGCGCTGTTATGACCGCTTCGCCGACCTGTTCGCGTAGCGAATATGGGAGGCGGAGTGGCTCGGTCGCTATCAGCGAGCGAATCCGCTTCGTGGTTCATCGGCGCAGCCGATATATCCTTCCATATTCAATTATGCGTTGTTATGACCGCTTCGCCGACCGGCTTACGGTGTGGCGTTTCACAACGCTATTATAATATAACACAGAGAGCGCGTATTGTCAAGAGTCCGCGCGCTTTTTATTGTGAATTTATTTTTTGGATATTAAATCGCAAAACTTCTTGAAATTTCGGGCGCAAAGTGTTATAATACCACTATAAACATCATTTTGGAGAAAAATATGCTTGACGTAACTCTCGTCGGAACGGGCGGTGCCCTTCCCTTGAAGGACAGATTTCTGTCCTCCTGCATAATGAAATACAACGGCAACTGCTTCCTTTTCGACTGCGGCGAGGGAACGCAGATCTCTCTGCGCCGTCAGAAGATCGCGCTCAGCAGAATCAACACAATCTGCATTACCCATTGCCACGCCGACCACGTCAGCGGTCTGCCCGGACTGCTCCTCTCGATGGGCAACGATATGCGAACCGAGAAGGTCACCCTTATCGGCCCTGCCGGATTTGCGCGCGTTCTGCACAGTCTGCTCATAATTGCGCGCGAGCTTCCCTTTGAGATCGAGATAATTGAGCTTAAAGGTCACACACAGTCCTTTGAAATAGACGGGTGCCGACTTAATGCTTTCAAGGTTGATCACTCGGTCACCTGCTACGGATACACGCTCGAGATCGATCGCGTGGGTCGTTTCTCGCCCGAAAAAGCGGCGAAAAACGGAGTTCCGATGCGCGCTTGGGGACTTTTACAAAAGGACGAGACTATCGAGTTTGAGGGCAAGACCTACACTCGCGACATGGCATTCGACGAGGCGCGCCGCGGCATAAAAACGGTGTTCTGCACCGACACGCGTCCCGTAAAGATCATCTCCGATATGGCAAAGGACGCCGATCTTATGATCTACGAGGGAATGTTCGCCGAGGACGCAAAGGTCTGCCGCGCAGAGGAAACGAGACACTCGACCTTTACCGATGCCGCGCGTCTTGCGAAGGAGGCGTCCCCGAGCGAGCTCTGGCTTACTCATTTCAGCCCCTCCCTGCCCGATCCGCAGAACTATATTTCGGTAGCTACCGATATTTTTCCGAACACCGTTTGCGGAAAGGACGGTCTCTTCAAGGAGATCAATTTTATAGACTGACAAATCAAAGGAGAATTCAAATGAAACGCTTTTTATCTCTCGTTTTACTCTTAACCTTTATCTTCTCGCTCGCTTCGTGCAAGAGCGAATCGGTCACGGACGAGACTCCTGCAGGTGACGTTCCGCCTGAGGACGACACCCCGAAGATCGTTCACAAGATCTATGACCTCTCCACAAAAGAGGACACCGCAAAGATCAAGATAAACGGCAGAAGCGCCATCGGAGAAAGCGGAATCAACTGCGACAGCTCTGTTTCGGGCATCGAGTTTAACGCCTACGTTGAGGGAGAGCTGAAGCTCACCTTAAACGTTTCGCAGAGCACAAATCTTAACGAAAAGATCAAAAACGAGTGCTATTTCACTCTTTACATCGACGGAGTACGCTCGGAAACGAGATTTAAAGCAGATGCAGGTGACAATACTCTCACTCTCGCAAGCTTCGAAACGGGTGCGGTCCATAATATAAAGCTCGTCAAGCAGACGGGCGCTCATGGAGCACTCTGCACGCTAAAAAGTCTTGAATTTACCGGATATTTCGGAGAAAAGCCTGCCGATAAGGAGCTTCTCGTTGAATTTATCGGAGACAGCATAACGGTCGGATACGAAAATCTCTGTACAGGCTCCGATCCGAACCGCGGTCAGCCGATAATGCAGGACGGAACGCAAGGCTTTGCGTACCTCACCGCTGAAAAGCTTGACGCCGACATTTCCTCTATCTGCGTAAGCGGAATGGGAATTGCAAAGGGTTACAGACAGTTCCTTGCGGACGAATTTTTCGATGCAACGTCCTATTACCGCGACCCGAGTGAAAGCTACAAGGCAACGAGAAAGCCCGACGTTGTGGTTATCAATCTCGGAACGAACGACCAGAACAAAAGTGCCGACGATTCCGAGCTTATCAAGAAGGTTGCATCGCTTATAAATGCAGTCCGCACAAAGTACGGCAAGAGTGTTCCTATCGTCTGGGTGCACGGAATGATGGGCGCAGGAAAATGGACTATGATCTCGATGGTGCTTGAAAATCAGTTCAAGGGCGAGAGCGGAAAGATCTACTCGCTCGAGCTTCCCCAGAACAACGACGGCGGTGGCGGACACCCCGGTCTCGCAGCGCACAAAAGCGCGTCCGAAGCGCTCTCCGAGTTTATAAAAACGAAAATACTCGAAAAATAAAACACAAAAGCTTCTGCTCTTTCGCGTGATGTCCTTAACGGACAGTTCCCGCATCGAGCGGAAGCTTTTTTAATACTCCGAGACACCTTTTGCTACTGTCAAGAAGAGGTCTTTTTTCTATACTGAAATAAGGAAGGCAAAATTACAAAAGGAGTTTTTTATGGAGATAATCAAAGCGCACGCCGTGAACAATCTTTGCTACGTCGCGGCAGAAAAAATGGTCCCCAAGGGAATAGTTATCCACTCGACGGGGGCAAACAATCCAAATCTTAAAAGATACGTTGACGCGCCCGACGAGGTGGGTGTCAACTCGCACAAAAATCATTGGAACAACCCGACTCCGAGCGGCAAAAAGGTATGCGTCCACGCATTTATCGGCTACGACAAGGACAAAAAGGTGAGAGTTGCCGAGATTCTTCCCCTCGATATTTGTGCGTGGGGTGTGGGAAACGGACCTCTCGGAAGCTACAATTTTGACCCCGCGTATATTCAGATCGAGATCTGCGAGGACTCGCTTGAGAGTGCCGACTACTACGAAAGCGCCTTTTCGCTCGCTATCGACTACTGCGCCGAGCTTTGCAAAAAACACGCGATAAATACCGAAAATATAGTCGGTCACAACGAGGCGCACGCGAGAGGCTACGCCTCAAATCACAGCGATCCCGAGCATTGGATGCGCCGCTTTGACGACAGTATGGAGCGCTTCAGAGCGCGCGTATCGGCGAAGCTCGAAGAAAACAAGGAGAGATCTTACGCAGTTGTGATCGGTCGCTACGATGCACGCGAAGACGCCGAAAAAGTGTATTTTTCGGCGCTTGCGGCGGGCTTCCCGAATGCTTTTCTTGCCGCCGATCTCATCTGCGCGCCGCTCCCCGTCGAAGACGGGCTTCGCGTGGGCGATAAGGTAAAGCTTCGCCGAGGAGCGCGCACCTACGACGGCGCTTCGCTTGCCTCCTTCGTTTACGACAGAGTGCATACGGTCACGCAGATCGCCGGTGACAGAGTCGTTATAAGCTACAAAGGCTCTGTTGCCGCCGCTGTCAGAAAAGATGACCTTGAAAAGTCAGATGCCACTTGACAATGGCGCGAAAGTGGGATATAATAAATCAGTAAGCCTTTGACAGCGAAAGGAAGTTTAAAGTGAAATTCATCGGATTTTATAACTATACGGTCGTTTTGACCTATTTAAGCCTCGTTTCGGGACTCCTCGGAATGAGATTTGCTTACAACGGAAGGCTCGGTCTTGCTATATGCTGCCTTCTTTTCTCAGGCGTATGCGATATGTTTGACGGAGTTGTGGCGCGCACGAAAAAGGACAGAGATGCCGATCAGAAGAATTTTGGTATTCAGATAGACTCCCTGTGTGACGCGATCTGCTTCGGCGTCACTCCTGCTACGATACTCTATTTCAGCGGAGTAAACAGCGCGCTCGGAGTTGCTTTCCTTGTTTTCTACGTGCTTTGCGCGGTGATAAGACTTGCATTTTTCAACGTGCTTGAAACGAAAAGACAGACGACCGAGGGCGGCTGTGCGAAAAGCTATCGCGGACTTCCCGTTACCACCTCGTCAATGATCTTCCCTCTTTTCTATCTTATCGGACTTTTCGCCCCATGTAACGTAATGCAGGTCATATACTATATTCTGCCCGTTGTTGTCGGATTTTTGTTCATTTTCGATTTCAGCGTGCCGAAGATCGATATAGGAAAGATCCTTTCTAAAAAGAAAAACTGAAAATAAAAAAGCTAAGTCGAAAGGCTGCTTCTCATATGGATGTTTACCCGTAGGGTGAAGATTCGCTACGCTGTAAACAAATAATCAACGCCGACAGAAAATCTGCCGGCGTTCGTTTTATTCTGTTCGGTAAATTTTTATTGGAATTAATTCTATTGCCAACATTGGTTAGTGACATACATTAAATGATATCGAAGTTGCTTGAATAATCGGTCTGACAATTTGTTATATTCGTTCCCTAAACCCATCTGCTCAGCATAGCATGGAGGAGAGTCATTCCACGAACCCATAGCGCCAAAGACATCTGCAGTTTCTACCGCATAGTATATTCCTTTCAGTTCGTTAGGAATATGTTCGGGAACATTATACTCATCAATCTTTGCAAAATCATGCAGTCCCTCGTATGCCTTGTGGAAAACATCGGAGAAATATGGAAATCCGATTTTTTCTGCAAAACTACCTATATCTATCAGTACGGATTTAAACTCTTCGATTTTGTTTGAATAAGAAAATACGTCTTTAGAAATCGTTACATTTCGCTGTTCTCTGTAACAGATATTCCAGCCATTTCGTTTGCTATCAAAATCCCATACAGGAACAAAATACGAGGCTTTGCCATTTTTCCAAAAACATACTAATGCACCTTGTGAGGTGTTTGCAAATCCCAGCAGATGCCTTTGCTTTGTTTCAGTAGGAATAAGAAGTTTGATATCACACAAGCCTCGATTTTGGCAAATATCATACCATGCTTCAACCGAATTTGCCTCAATTGTTTTCCATAGAACAAACGGAGAAGAAAAAACGAACTTTATTGATAGTACATATTTGCTCGGAGTAAATACTATATCGTTATTGGTATAGAGGGCTTTTCTGACACAGCATACTATCCTACTCATTTGTTCAATTTCGCCATTCATATAATTCTCACCTCGTCAAATTTAAGTTTATCGCCAGTTTCGCCTTTGTATTACAAAGGCACATCGGGCAAAGCCCATACCCCTAAAGATGCACGAGCGTGTCCAAAGGCTCCCTCCGGTAGGGAGCTCCCGACAAAGTCGGGTGAGGGAGAGTGCGTTACAATAAAGTTAGCACAAACCCCAAATTACGCAGGCTCCTTCCGTCACGGCTACGCCGTGCCACCTCCCTCTCGGGGGGAGGCTTTTCGTTAGTCCCATTATACCACAAATCGGCAGAGAAAACAATATCTCTGCCGAAATTTGTTTGTAGGGGCGATTCACGAATCGCCCGTTATCGTTTCGTATGTTCTTGCGGGCGATTCGTGAATCGCCCCTACGAGTAAACATCCTTATGAGAACCAGCCTAAAGACTTGGCTTTTTGTTTTGTTATTTTTTTGCAATATCCCTTGCAACGTGTACGCCGCTGGCGGATGCGTGCGAGAGCGAGTGGGTAATTCCGCTTCCGTCACCGATAATGTAGAGTCCCTTGTGTCTGGTCTCGAGCTTCTCGTTTACGTCAACCTCCATGTTGTAGAACTTGACCTCTACGCCGTAAAGGAGTGTGTCGTCGTTTGCCGTACCGGGCGCGACCTTGTCAAGCGCATAGATCATCTCGATTATTCCGTCGAGAATACGCTTGGGAAGAACGAGGCTGAGGTCTCCGGGCGTTGCCTGGAGAGTAGGTGTGATAAACGCCTCGTCTATTCTGCCCTGAGTCGAACGGCGTCCGCGGATAAGGTCGCCAAAGCGCTGAACGATAACTCCGCCGCCGAGCATATTGCTGAGGCGCGCGATAGACTCGCCGTATCCGTTAGAGTCCTTGAACGGCTCGGAAAAATGCTTCGCAACGAGGAGAGCGAAATTCGTGTTTTCGGTCTGCATTGCAGGATTTTCGTAGCTGTGTCCGTTTACTGTGATAATTCCGTTGGTGTTTTCGTTGACTACCGCGCCCTTCGGATTCATACAGAAGGTGCGTACCTTGTCGCCGTACTTTTCGGTGCGGTAAACGATCTTGCTTTCGTACAGCTCGTCGGTGAGGTGCGCAAAAACGTTTGCGGGAAGCTCAACGCGTACACCGATGTCAACGCGGTTGGACTTTGTCGGCACACTAAGCTCGCGGCAGACCTTTTCCATCCACTTGCTTCCTATTCTTCCTACCGAAACGATACATTTTTCACATTCGTAGCTCTCTTTTTCGCACGAAACGGAGTATCCGCCGTCAAGCACGCTTATCGACTGTACGGGAGTGTCGAAATAGAAATCGACCTTGTCCTTCAGATACGCGTAGAGATTTTCAAGAACGATATAGTTTATGTCGGTTCCGAGGTGACGCACCGATGCGTCGAGCAGGTGAAGGTCGTTCTGAATACAAAGAGTCTTGAAGCGGCTTCCTGCGGTCGAATATAGCTTTGTTCCCTCGCCGCCGAATTTCAGATTGATCTCGTCAACGTAGTGCATAAGGTCGAGCGCGCTCTTCTTGCCGATGTACTCGTAAAGAGTGCCGCCGAAATCGTTGGTGATGTTGTATTTTCCGTCCGAGAAAGCTCCCGCGCCGCCAAATCCGCTCATTATCGAGCAGCTCTTACAGCCGATACAGGTCTTTATCTTGTCACCGTCGATAGGACAGTGGCGACGGCTTAGCGCGTGTCCCGCCTCAAATACCGCGATCTTCTTTTCGGGCGAGAGCTGCATAAGCTCGTACGCCGCAAAGATTCCGCCAGGACCTGCGCCGATTATAATTACGTCGTATTTCATGGAAAATCCTCCGAAAATGCAAGTTTTTACGAGTATTTTGATCGATTATCCGACCATACCTTTATATTATAGCATCATTTTCACATTCTTGCAAGGGGATATTGAAAATATTGCACATTGTTTTTTTGGAATGTCGGGAAAATGTAAAAAACCATCGCAAGCGATGGCTTTTTGTTTTGTGATACCCTTACAAAATCGATCCGCAGAGCAAGTTTTTTCGAAATCGATCCATGATTTTCGGTCGGTGGGTAGACTTATCCCTTGACGATGATGGGAGTTAAAAGTTTCTGCGGTCTACCGGACTTTTAACGCCATGCGCGCAAACGAGGTCTATGTAATATCTAAAGGCGAGCGCAATATACGCTCGCCTCGCTAATATCATACAGTTACATAGGCATTTCGATCCCTATTCCGTATTCGCCCCTATACACATTACGAGTTCCTATGATAGGCACCAAGTCATCTCTTGAAATATTGGTAGCGGTTCCTGCTGACATATCGTAAAGAACATAGGAATCATCATAATACTGAAGGAAGTAATTATCTGCTTCTTTATATCTCCAAGCGGTTTTGATAACACCGTACAATTTGCCGTCAACCTTGACGTACCATGCGTACAAGTTAAGGCATAAAAGTTCTTTACCTTCGGGATCGGTGTGAGGCGGGGTCGGCAATTGTTCCATATACTCGTTAGATTTTTCGGAGAGATGTGCGGAGATATTCTCAATCTGTTCCATATCTTCCTTGGTATAACGAACTTCGGAATAAGTTACTTCTTCAGTAAGAAGATCAATTCTTATTGTTTCTTCGGTTTGGCAACCGTTGATATAGCGTCTGAAAACAAGCTCTCCGCTTCCATTATACGGCAGATAAGTTTGTGAAAAGACACCGTTTGCAAAAGGTTTTACGTATTCAAGGGCATCTTTGGCTGCTTGAGTGGTAAAATCCACTGTGCTCACAGAGGGCTCTTGATAGCCGGCAGGATGCCATTCATCGAACTGCTCTTTAATTGCAGCGATGACTGTACTTTCAGAATCACCACGAAAAACCACAAGATTTCCGGCTTCGGGATTATCAAGATAGTAACTTGCAAATTGATAACCGAACAGCCAAGTCTCGTTTTGCCACAAGCTTTCGTCAAATATGCCATCAGTAAAGGCGATAATGTTTCCAAGCTCGGGATGATCCTGATAATCCGCAAATACAGGCAATTCAAAAGACTCCATTCGATTTTGAGTCGCGTTTTTCAAAACGTAATTTTCGACACCTATCTGACTCATTGATATTAGTAGAGAATCATACACGGACATATCAACATAAACGTACTCGGGAATCAAATACAGAAAATACTGTGGAACATTTTCACCGCTGATTACTTCGATCGTTTCCATCTGTATCAATCGATATGCAGTAGGGCGATATTCCGAGCTTACGTCAAGTTTATAATACTTATCGGGATGATTCTTCACAACCTTGGCTTTTACAGCAATTCCCCTACTGAATTCAAACCATGGCGGCCCAGCACTTTCGCCACCACTTATAGATACAGAAGATCCTACGATAAATTCCAAGCTGTTGCCGTTTAACAGTTCGGGCGACACAGTGGCATCAAAAATGATCGGAGTATAATTCACAACGGGATTGCCCGTAGTTCCCGGTCCCGGAATTACACCCGGATCATCCTCTCGCAGCATCGGCACTACGATGACCGCGCTTACAATTAACAAGAAGCAAGCCGCGATTGCTCCGAAGCGAAGCCATACTCCTTTGGGCTTTTTGTTCTTTTGTCTGAGCCTATCCTTTTGCTCAACGTATTTTTCAACAAGGTCGGGATCAATGTGACTTAGACCTTCGTTCCATTCTTTCTTTTTCATATCGAATAACCCTCACTTTCAAGTTTTTCTTTCAAGGCACAACGGATAGCGGCAAGCTCCTTGTTTACCATTGAACGGCTCAAGCTCAAGTCACTTGCAATCGTATCAATGGGATCGGCTACATAATACCTGCTCATAAAAATGAATTGTCTTCGCTCGGAAAGCGAGCGAACAAAGTCGCCGATGATGTGTCCGAGCCTCTCGGCATCGAATTCTGCGCCGACATCCTCGTCACCTGCTACGAAATCTTCAAGCTCGGACAAGGATACCGTCATTTCAGAAGGTATTACGTTCTGCCGCATATTGCTGTGGTAGCGTTTGATCGCAATTCTTCGTGTGATAGTCGTAAGAAATGCTTTAAGCACATTTGGTCTTGATGGCGGCATAGCATTCCATGCACCAAGATATGTATCGTTCAAGCATTCCTCGCAGTCAAGCCTATCGTGAACGACATTGTAAGCAATGGAAAACAGATACTTCTTGTATTTGAAATCGGTTTCCTTAATCGCTTTTTCGTCGCGTTTCCAATAAAGCTCAATGATTTTTTCATCGTCCATCGGCACTTTTGCCGTTTGTTTATTTTGAAGTTCCATAACTCGCCTCCTTCCTCGCGTATTTGAAAGGCCCTTCATAAATAGTAGTACCAAAATTTTTGAAAGTGTGTAATGATTTTTGAAAGTTTTTTATATTATATCATAAAATCGTTGTTTTTTCAATATATCAATATATTAGGGTTTCGTGGGTTCGAATCCTTCGACTCGAAGAAAAATCGAAAATGGATCTATGAAAATCCGAAAAAAGTTAGGCGCGAAAAAAGCGGAGAAATCTCTCGAAATCTCCGCTTTTCTCTTTTTTCTCGGTCGGATCTAAATCGACCTAAAGACTTGGCACACCCTTTCAAAATCGATCCGCAGAGCAAGTTTTTTTGAAATCGATCCGTGTTTTTCAGTCAGCGGATAGATTGATCCCTTGGCGATGATGGGAGCAGCCCTTGACCGCTATCTTCCGAGGTGCTACTCCATGCTTGTAAACGAGTCTATGCATCCAATCTACCTATATAACAGTTTACTGCAAAAGGCAACTCGGCAATTCCGTTTCTAAAATGTTTATTAAAAATGTTCTTGCATCTGGTTACATATTCGTTAAAATTTGCATCGTTAGGTAATGGTGCCGTTGCGGAAGAAAGCAAATTGTTGATATATCTTTCTTCATCAAAAGACTGCATATACTCAAAACGGACGTGCTCTATAAATCCTGCGCCGAAGAATTCTTTTGCCTCGTTCAAATCTTGTTCGGAATAATGCTTAATTTCTTCAATTCGTTTGTCCGCCTCGGTATTGTTTGATATTCTCAAAATAGCTATGTGCTTTTTGTTTTTTAATATGCGCTCACATTCCGAGCGAAATTTATTCTTGTCGAACCAATGAAACGCAGTTCCTACAACCACAGCGTCGCAAGAATTTTCTGGAATCTCGGTTTTTTCAGCCGAAGTTTTTAATAAAATTATATTTGGATATTGAGATAGATTTTTGCTCAACTCAGTGAACATATCATCATTTGGCTCTACTGCATATGCCGAGCAACCCATATTAAGAAATGGCTTTGTCAATATTCCTGTCCCTGCTCCTACATCAGCTATAACGTTATTGGAGCTCAAACCAAATTTATTGACTAAATAATCAATACACTCTTGTGGATATGTAGGACGGCTATTGTAGAATTGAGCCTTGCCACTGAAGTTATGTTCATTAGCCATTTTGGTTCTCCTTTGCCGTGTTGATGGAGGCGATCAGCATTCTGCGGATCGTGCCACATTGATTATATAATTCTTTTGCTGTTTCACGCTCGATCAACTCTGATTTCACAAACAATTCAAGCCAATATTCGGTTTCGTAGCACTCTTTCAACGCAATTTGCAACTTGGCAACAAAGTCAGCTTTGCTATGCGCATAATTTGCTTCGTGAATATTCGCACCGATGGAGGTTGACGAACGCTCTAACTGATTAACGAGAGAGTAGTGACCTTTTATGCCGTCACACATCTTGATAACTTTAACCGCAAAGTCTGTTGATAAATCCCGAAGCTTTGATTCTGCCATAACAACACCGCCTTTCTAATTCTATTATAGCACAAAACTGTTAGTTTTTCAAGTAAAATATTCGGCGTTGCCGAATGTGAAATAATTCACTTCGTGAATTGTGAAATATCTTACTCCGCTATCGCTCCGTAAGATGTGAAATAAAATTCGCCTCCTCACGCGCGAAGCGCATTTCACATGCGAAGCATATTTCACGCTCCGAAGGAGTATTTCACTCGCCGAAGGCGAATTTCACTGAAAAAATCCATTCGCTTTTGCGAATGGATTTTTTCTTGGCGGAAGGACTTGTTCTCGCCCGCGGGCTCGGTCCCGTCGCGGCTCTGACAGTCCCCCGGACTGTCATTCAACACCGCTCCGCTTCAAGTCCTTCCTTTATTGCCATCGGTATAACAAAAAGACCAATGCACAAGCATTGGTCTTTTTGTTATACAGGGGCGGAAGGACTTGAACCCGCGACATGCGGTTTTGGAGACCGCCGTTCTACCAACTGAACTACACCCCTTTATATGGTACGGGTGATATTATAACACATCATTTTGAAAAAATCAAGGGCTTTTGCACATATTTTTTATTTTTATCGGCAAAAACAAGCGAGAAATCGCTCTCGCTGTCAAATCCGACCTCCGCTCTGCGATCGTGCGGAAGATCGACTATTCTCCAGTCGTTATCGTCAAAGCGGACTCCGGCGTCTCCGTAACGCGCGCCTGCCTTCACCCCGGCGTATATCTCGGAGTGCGAGACGCCGCTTTTTGCGTTTGCCGCCTCGCCGTCAGGTCTGAATTTCCAGTTCTTTTCGATATTAAATAAAGTCCTCATAGCAATTTCCTTTCGCTACGCGTATTTTTCTTCAGTATAGCACTACCGTACCGCAATGTCAACACAAACGCGAAAAAAGTTCCGTAAACACGCAAAAATCCTAAAAGCCCTTGAAATTGCGCCGATTTTATGCTATAATTCGTCTTACAAGACAAATTATTAAGGGGAAACGGCGATGAAAGACCAAAAAGCTCTTATATCTGTAATCGTGCCCGTGTACAAGGTGGAGGCTTATCTCCCTTCGTGCATTGAGAGCCTTCTTGCGCAGACTTACGAAAATCTTGAAATAATCCTCGTTGACGACGGTTCTCCCGACTCGTGCGGCGAGATATGTGACGCGTACGCGAAAAAGGACGCCCGTATCAAGGTTATCCACAAGGAAAACGGAGGCGTTTCAAGTGCGCGCAACGCAGGACTTGAAATAGCGAGCGGAGAGTACGTCGGATTTATCGACAGCGACGACCGCGCAAAGCCCGAAATGTACGAGATCCTCTGTTCGGTTATAGAAAATAGCGGTGCTGACATCGTGACCTCTAAATATACGGTAGTAAGGGAGGGCGAGGCGCCCTCTGACAGCGCTCCCGAGGAGCTCTCCGAGGTGCTTTCCTTCGACCGCAGACAAGCTACCGAAAATCTCCTTGCGCTCAGACATTTCACACCCGACGTGTGGAACAAGCTCTTCAGAGCTGAAATTCTGAAGGACCTTCGTTTTGACACCGAGATCGCTCTTGCAGAGGACTATCTTTTCACCGCAAGCGCTATTCTTCGTGCAGACAAGGTCTGTTCTATAAAAAACAAGCTTTACCTTTACACTGTAAGATCGGACAGCGCTCTTCACCAGACTACCTTCCGCGAAAAGAGTGCGCTCGGCAGTTACAGTGCGTGCGTAAAGGTCATTGAAGCGGTAAAAGCGACCGATTTTTACAGTTCTCTTAAAAAATACACCGATTACTCGATGATCTCCTGCAATATAAACATTCTGCGAAGCGCGAGATACGACAGGAAGGCTCTGAAAAAATACTCGCCCTTTGTGAGAAAAAATCTTCGCGGCGCGATAAACAAGGCGTCCCTTTCCACCCTTGCGCCCTCTATGAAAATTGCCGCGCTGATCTCTCTTGTGTCACCGCGACTTTACATTCTTCTTTTAAAGATAAAGAAAAAATAACGAAAGGAGCTTCGCCGTGAGAAGCAGCTCTCCTCTTATATCTCTTATCGTGCCCGTGTACAAGGTAGAAGAGTATCTTCCCACCTGCATAGACAGTATTCTGGCGCAAACGTACGAAAATCTTGAAATAATTCTCGTTGACGACGGTTCTCCCGACTCGTGCGGCGAGATATGTGACTCCTACGCAAAAAAGGACGCTCGCATAAAGGTCATTCATAAGGAAAACGGCGGACTCTCGAGCGCGAGAAATGCAGGTCTTGCCGTAATGTCGGGCGAGTACGTCGGATTTATCGACAGCGACGACAGCGCAAGGCCCGAGATGATCGAAATTCTTTACGAAAACATCGTTAAAAGCTCTGCCGACGTTTCTATATGCCGCTTTGCGTCCACCCGGACGCAGGAGGGCGACAAGGATACCGCAGTCGAGCGCGACTGTGAGCTGAAGGTCTTTAACAGAGAAGACGCACTGAAAAATCTGCTAATCAGCAAGTATTTCGGCGGACAGATGTGGGTAAAGCTTTTTAAGAGAGAGGTCCTTGACGGTCTCTATTTTGACGAGAGCATCCTCTTTATCGAGGATATTGAGTTTTCAACGAGAGCGCTCCTTCGCGCAAACACCGTCTGCTATACTCCCGCAAGGCTCTACAACTACTTTTTGAGAGATTCGAGTCTCTTGCACAGTCCCTTTGCTCCAAAGCACTATACCGCGCACGAGTCTAATATGAAGATAATTCGCGCGCTGACAGACGCAGGACTTTACGAGGACTTAAAGGAATATTCGGATGCCGCGGTAGTTACAGCAAATATGATAATTATGCGCAAGCTTTACAAAAGCGCTTACAAGAAACAGTACTGCCGCAAGGTACAGAAAAATATCCGCGCGCATCTTAACAAAAAAAGCTTTTCCCTTCTTGCAAGAGCAACGAAGATAAGAGCCGCTATTATGGCGATAAGCTGGCGTCTTTATTTTGTCGCTCTCAAACTACATCTCTAAAGGAAAACAGTCTTTATGGAAAACAAAGCACCGCTTATATCGGTTATTATTCCCGTATATAACACCGAAAAATATCTTGGCGCTTGCCTTGATTCGCTTCTCGCGCAGACTCACGAAAGCCTTGAAATAATCCTCGTTGACGACGGCTCGAGCGACTCCTCTCCGCAGATATGCGATGCGTACGCGGAAAAAGATGCCCGTGTAAAGGTCATTCACAAGGAAAACGCAGGCGTTTCAAGTGCGCGAAACACGGCTATCGAGGCTGCAACCGGTGACTATATCGGATTTGTGGACAGCGACGACATCGTTGCTCCCCACACCTTTGAAACGCTTCTCTCCTCGCTTGTAAAAAGCGACTCGGACGTATCGGTATGCCGCCTTGCCCGTTTCTTTGACGGACAGGAGGAGGAAAAGCTCTCGTCGGCATCACCCTTTTCGGGCGAGATACTCGTTATGAGCTCGCTTGAAGCTCTTTCCGACCTTCTCCGCGGCACGCATTTTTACGGATCCCTCTGCGACAAGCTCTTTAAAGCCGAGCTTGTCAAGGGCGCAAAGCTACGCGAGGACATTTTTATAGCCGAGGATTTTCTATTCACCATCGGCGCGCTTCTCAAAGCAACGCGCATCTGCTTCTCAGACGTGACCCTTTATTTTTACCGCACACGGGAAACGAGTGCAACTCACTCAAGCTATAGCGAAAAGCAGATCTCCTCGTACGACGCTCTGCTCTCCGCAGAGGAGCTTTTCAGAACGTACGGCATTTACGACGTGCTCAAAAACGAAATAGATGCATCCGCGGTTATTTGCCACGTCAAAATAATGCGCGGACTCTACGAAAACCGTTCTCTTCGCAAAAAATACGCGAAACGGTCGATAAAGGAGTTGCGCCGACACCTTAACAAAAACAGCGCTTCTCTTCTCACGTCGTCGGTAAGAAAGCACGCAAGTATTCTGCGCTTTGGTGCGTTCCCCTATTTTACAGTTCAAAGACTTCTCGGAAAATAATCAAAAGGAGATCATTTATGGAAAACAGACCTCTTATCTCGGTCATCGTTCCCGTTTACAATATGCAGGACTATCTTGAAGTCTGCGTGGACTCCGTTTTGAGTCAGACGTACGAAAATCTTGAAATAATCCTCGTTGACGACGGCTCGAGCGACTCGTCCGCACAAATATGCGACAATCTTGCAAAAAAAGACGGTCGTATTCGAGTCATCCATAAGGAAAACGGCGGTCTTTCCTCTGCAAGAAACGCAGGTCTCGACATCGCTGCCGGCGAGTATATCGGATTTGTGGACAGTGATGACAGCATAAAGCCTAATATGTTTGAGGTCCTTTACACAAATCTCGTGGAAAGCGATTCGGATATCTCGGTGTGCAAATTCTCAAACTGCACCGACCAAAGAGACGACGGCACAGTCGACAACTCCCCCGAGTCGCTTATGATTTTTTCAAACACAGAGGCGCTCGAAAACATTTTTATTGGCCGCCATTTTGTCGGTCACGCTTGGAACAAGCTTTTCAAGGCGGAAACGGTAAAGGATCTCCGCTTCTTTGAGGAGCTTCGCAACTTTGAAGACGTCCCCTTTTCCGTTGCGGCAATGCTGAGAGTCAAAAAAGTATGCTTCACGCAGAAAAGACTTTACAATTATCTCATTCGTCAGGGCAGTATTCTCCGTGGAGGATTCAACGAAAATCTGCTGAACGCACTCGTTGCTTGCGACAAGATCGCTGGGATGCTCAAGGAGCATTCCCTTGACATATCAATGAAAAAATATTATGACACTTTCGTTATTCTCACCGACATAATCGTGCTCAGACGTCTCGGAAATGACAAAAAGGTAATAAAAAAATACGCTCCTATGCTGCGCCGCAGTATAAAGGAGCATTACAACAAGGAAAGTCTGCCGTATATGTCATCAAACACCAAGCGAAATATGTACCTCATGATGATAAGCTGGCGTCTGTATTTCTTTATACTCAAAATCGTTCGCACCCATTAACAAAAAGCTCCGACTATTGTCGGAGCTTTCTTTTATTTTATCTTGCTTATATCGTACGGCGTGGTCTGGTAAACGAAATAGTTCAGCCAGTTGGTGTAGAGCAGATTTGCGTGGCTTCTCCACGTCGAGATCGGTTTTTTGTTGGGGTCGTCGTCCGGATAGTAATTATAAGGGATCGCCGTACCGAGTCCTGCCGCCGCGTCGCGCTTATATTCTTTATCGAGCGTGTCGGGATCGTACTCGGAGTGTCCCGTTACGAACACTTGTCTTCCCTTTTTGGTAGCGGCAACGTAAACGCCCGCCTTTTCGGAGGACGCGAGTATCTTAAGCGCGCTCTCCTTTTCGATATCCTCTCTTGCAACCGTGGTATAACGGCTGTGAGGGGCGAAGAAGCGATCGTCAAATCCGCGCATAAGTATCGACTTTTTGCGATCAACCGTATGCTCGAAAACGCCGAAAAGCTTTTTGTCGAGCTTTTGCTTCTTTATGCCGTAGTGATAGTAGAGAGCCGCCTGCGCGCCCCAGCAGATGTGGAAGGTGCTGGTGACGTTCGTCTTGCTCCACTCCATTATCTCGCAAAGCTCGTCCCAGTATTCGACCTCCTCAAATTCGAGAAGCTCGACGGGTGCGCCCGTAATTATCATTCCGTCGTATTTATTATCCTTTACCTGCTCGAAGGTCTTGTAAAAGGCGAGCAGATGGTCGGCGGACGTGTTTTTCGACACGTGCGTGCTTGTGTGTATAAATTCAAGCTCAACCTGAAGAGGCGTGTTTCCGAGAATACGCGCAAGCTGTGTCTCGGTGACTATCTTCGTCGGCATAAGATTCAAAATGAGGATCTTCAGCGGACGAATGTCCTGCGTTATCGCTCTCGTTTCGGTTATTGCGAATATGTTTTCGCTGAGCAGAGTCGCCGTTGCAGGCAACTCGTTCGGTATTTTTATTGGCATTGTTGTTTCTTTATGGGATAGCTTTTTGAAAAAAGTTGTCCCATACCTTTCAAAAACTTTACTCTAAGGTGTTTTGTTATGTAGTTGTATTTCCTTTGGCTGTGGTGATCGAAGCAATCAGTCTGCGTCTGATAGATCCACATTTATCTCTCAAATCGTTGTAAACATCTGTGGTAAACTTGCCTTTTCTAAAAAGCATCTCGAGCCAATATTCCGTTTCCGAACATTCCTTTAAGGATATTTCAAGTTTGCTTATAAAATCGGCTCTGCTTTGTGCGTATTTTGCTTCGTGGATGTTTGCGCCAACAGATGAAGAAGACCTTACTATCTGGTTTACATAAACGGAACAGCCCTTTATTTCATCACACAGATCAGAGATTTGTATGGCTAACTCTATCGCATCTTCTCTCAAACGGTTTTTGTCATTCATCTATCCACACCTCTTTTTGTCGATATATTCGCTTCGCGAATTCGATATGTTTTCGCAAAGCTACTGCGTAGCTTTCGCTCAAACTCGATATACGCTCGCTTTGCTCGCGTTCGATATGTCGCCTACGGCGACTCTCCTTCTCGCCCCGCAGGGCATATCGAGTTGCGTAGCAACATATCGAGCCGAAGGCATATCGAGTGGCGCGCAAGCGTCACATATCGACTTTAAATCTGCGCAAGCGCCTGCTCAATATCCTCGATAATATCGTCAGCGTTCTCGATACCCACAGAGAAGCGAACGAGCTCGGGTCCGATGCCTGCCGCAACGAGCTGCTCGTCGGTGAGCTGACGGTGTGTGGTGCTTGCAGGGTGAAGAACCGAGGTGCGCGCATCGGCAACGTGAACGACGATCGCCGCGAGTCTGAGCGCATTCATAAACTTCATAGCCGCCTCGCGTCCGCCCTCGATACCGAACGAAATAACGCCAGATGCACCGATGGGAAGATACTTCTCTGCCATAGCGTACTGCGAGTCACCCTCGAGCTTCGGATAGCTTACCCAAGTGATCTTGTCGTGATTTTTAAGATACCTTGCAACCTTGAGCGCATTTTCCGAATGTCTTTCGATACGGAGCGCGAGCGACTCAAGTCCGAGGTTGATAATGAACGCCGAAAGGGGCGAGGGAGTCGATCCGAGGTCGCGCATAAGCTGGCAGCACGCCTTGGTGATGTACGCCGACTTGCCAAAGGACGCGGTGTAAACTACGCCGTGGTAGGACTCGTCCGGCTCGGTAAGCTCGGGGAATTTACCCGACTTTTCCCAGTCGAAGTTTCCGCTGTCAACGATTACGCCGCCGACGGTAGATGCGTGTCCGTCCATATATTTAGTGGTCGAATGTATAACAATATCTGCGCCGAACTCGATAGGACGGCAAAGGACGGGAGTTGCGAAGGTATTATCTACGATAAGCGGAATATTATGCTTATGAGCGAGATTTGCGTATCTCTCGATGTCAAGAACGGTGAGCGCGGGATTTGCTATCGTCTCACCGAAAATGAGACGGGTGTTTTCGTCGATAAGCTTTTCGATCTCCTCGTCTGCCATATCGGGAGTAACGAATCTCGTCTCGATTCCCATACGCTTCATAGTAACTGCAAAAAGGTTGGTCGTCCCGCCGTAAATAGAGGAAAGCGAGATTATATTCTGTCCTGCCGACGTGATATTGAACACCGAGATAAGGCTTGCCGCCTGTCCCGACGAGGTGAGCATCGCACCTACGCCGCCCTCAAGAGAAGCGATCTTCGATGCAACTGCCGAAAGGGTGGGATTCGAGATTCTCGAATACATATCACCGGGCGCTTTAAGGTCGAAAAGGTCTCCGAGATGCTCTGCGCTGTCGTATTTGTAGGTCGTGCTCTGATATATGGGGAGAACTCTCGGCTCGGAGTTCTTGGGAGAGTAGCCCTCCTGAATACATTTCGTTTCTATTCTGTAATTCTTGCTCATTTTATAAAGGTCCTTTCGCTTTATGATTTGTAGCTTTTCGCCGCTTTCTTGTTTGAAACGACGAGCAGTACGATTCCGATTATTGCCGCTACGGCAAAGAGTGCCGCGAGCGCGATTATTATAATTACCGTAGTGGTCGATATTTTAGGAACGATCGGGGCGGTATTGCCGCTATTTACCTCGCCGCCCGTATTATCTGTGGCGGGAGGCTCGGTCTTGTCCTCGTCACTCGGGTAAACGAAGCTCGGTATCTTGCCGTCCGAAAATGCAGGGAGCTTTACGATCTTTACGGTATAAAGCGTTTTATCTCCGCTTTCGGCAACGCAGAAGAGCTGAACCTCGGTAACGTCACCGCTGAGCGTAAAGGGATCGCCCGTACTAACGCTTTTCGCCTTTTCGCTATTTGCTACGCAGATGAAGAATATCTCGGTGCTTGCGTTTTCAACGTAAAGTATGTAGCTTGTCCTTGCAGGATCAAACGCAGGAGTCAGAACACCGCTGCTCGGGGTCATTTCCTTTAAAGTGCTGTCCTTGTCCTCGGCGTAGTAGGGGTTTTCAAGTCTCGTTACGAGAAGGGTGTATATTTCGATGCTTCCCTTTTCAGAGGTGACCGTCACGATTATAGTGTTGTCGCCGGTGCGAAGCTCGGTTCCCTCAACGCTAACGCTTGCAAATTCGTTCGTCGGCGTGCAGACCACGTTAAGTATCTGCACCGTGTGGTCAACGGTGACCGAATATTCTCTCACGCTCGGGTCGAAATCGGCAATCGGGCTTCCCTCGACCGTAATAGCCGAGAGGGTCGCATCGTCCGAAAGGGGGGTTGCCTCGTACGTGGCCGTATAGGTCACGCTTTCGGACACTGTCTCGACAAATTCGGGAGCCCACGCGGAAAATGCGTATTTGTTCTCTGCGTCAGAGGGCTTCGCGGGTGTTTCGGGGAGGACTACCGTCTCGTCCGCGAAATATTTCGCCTCAGAGATGACGGTCACGCCGTCCTCGTCAACGAAAGTAACGGTGTATCTCTCTTTTATCTCGATGCTTGCCTCTGCGTTTTCAAAAACGATAGACTCGCTCGTTGCCGTGCCCGTCGAGCGGTTTGCCTCAACGTGATTTATCTTGACCGACGTCACCGTTTCCTCCTCGGAGACAGCGGTGAAGTTAAGTCTTACAAGCTCGCCCGATGAGTCAGAATTTGCCGCGGTCGATACGCTCCAACGGAGCATATAGGGGGATGCGGCGTTTGGCGACGGAGGGAAATATCCGGGGAGGAGTCCGAGGTCCTCTACCGAGTCAAGACGGAGAGCGCTTGTGTCGTATTCCACCTCAAAGCGAAGCGAGATTATGCCCGGATTATTACTTATCGACACGACCATAGAAAAGCTTTCGCCCTTTCCGACGGTCTGTGACTCGATTCCGTAAGACGGCTTTTCGCTGTTTGCGAGGGTCGGCAGAGATGCCAGAAGCATAGTCAGCGTCAGTATCAAAGTCGCAATTATAAGGATTTTTTTCATCTTTTCCAGCCTTTCTTTTAAAAGGTCGGTATAAAATACATACCTATACATTATGTAATTTTACCACAGATGCTCCCTCTTGTCAATTATTTATATGATATATTAGTTAAATTTTATTGACAATTTTACCCTTTGCGCGCCATAACTCTTATTGACAACGCGCGAAAAGTGTGATATACTCCTAAAAAGAAGACTTTTACCCCCAATGAAAGGTTATTATATATGAAGCTCTACAACAGTCTTACGAGAAGCCGCGACGAGTTCGTGCCTAACGAGGCAGGAAAGGTCAAAATGTACACCTGCGGCCCCACCGTATATCACTTTGCACACATCGGAAACCTCCGCACCTACATTATGGAGGACGTTCTCGATAAATATTTCCGTTACCTCGGCTACGACGTAACGAGAGTTATGAACATCACCGACGTCGGTCATCTTTCCTCGGACGGAGACACGGGCGAGGACAAGATGCTCAAGGGTGCAAAAAGAGAAAACAAAACCGTCCTTGAGATCGCAAAATTCTATACCGACGCCTTTTTCGCAGATTGCGAAAAGCTCAAGATAAAGATTCCCGAGGTAGTTGCTCCCGCAACCACCTGCATCGACGATTTTATCGCGGTCATCTCCTCGCTTATCGAAAAGGGATATGCTTACGAGGCGGGCGGAAACATCTATTTTGACACCTCGAAGCTTAAAAATTACTACGTTTTCAACGATTTTTCGGAGGAGGATCTCGCAGTCGGCGTCCGCGAGGGCGTTGAGGAGGACTCCTACAAGAAGAACAAGGCGGATTTCGTTCTCTGGTTCACTCGCTCGAAGTTCGAGGACCAAGAGCTTAAGTGGGACTCGCCCTGGGGCGTAGGATATCCCGGCTGGCACATCGAGTGCTCTTGTATCTCGATGAAGCATCTCGGCGAAACGCTTGACGTTCACTGCGGCGGTATCGACAACGCATTCCCCCACCACACCAACGAGATCGCGCAAAGCGAGGCTTACCTCGGTCACAAGTGGTGCAATTACTGGTTCCACGTTCGTCATCTTAATACACACAGCGGAAAGATGAGTAAGTCGAAGGGTGAATTCCTAACCGTTTCCCTTCTCGAGGAAAAGGGCTACGATCCCCTCGTTTACAGATTCTTCTGTCTCCAGTCGCATTACCGCAAGTCTCTCGTTTTCTCTTGGGAAAACCTTGACAACGCGGCGGCGGCTTATCAGAAGCTCGTAAAGCGCATTTCGACCGTAAAGGACGAGGGCGAGATGAGTGCAGACGATTTTGCAAAGTACAAGAAGGTCTTTACGGACGCACTTGACAACGATATCAACACATCTCTTGCGGTAACCGCTCTTTACGACGTAATAAAGGCGGACATTTCGGGCAAAACAAAGCTCGCTCTTATCGAGGATTTCGACAGAGTTCTCTCGATAGGACTGCTTGACGCGGCAAAGCGCCTCGGCGCAGAGGAAGCGTCTCCCGCTGCCTCAAGCGATCCCGAAGCATCTCGCATCGAAGCACTCCTTAACGAGCGCGCAGAGGCGAAGAAGGCGAAGAATTACGCTCGCGCAGACGAGATCCGCGCACAGCTCCTTAGCGAAGGAATCGTCATCACCGACACTCCGCAGGGCGCAAAGTGGGAGAGAAAGTAAATAACAAATTTCGGCAGAGAACTTGTTTTCTCTGCCGATTGTGTTATGATGGGACCAAGTAACAGCCTCGCCCTTTGGGACGGAGAGGGGCTTTTGCAGGGTTAATTTAAGCTCATCGGGGAACTACTCATCCACCGCTATCGCGGTCCCCCTTCCCTCATAAGGGAAGGCTTTTTTGGGGTGTAGGTTAAATTTGTTTGTATGTTCTTGCGCCACACCCCTATCCGTAAGCAGAGGCGCCTATCTGCGCCGAAGCCGCCGCAAGCGGCGCCGCGTCATTTTCCTCGGCAAATGACCTCCGATTTATATACATCGGGGAAACCCGCGAAGCACCGATCAGACACGATAAAGAATAGAAGATTTACCCTCTGTTGTTTCGTCTTGTAGCGGGTGAAACCCGATACCTTCGGTATCGCCTACGGTTTGCTACGCAAACACTACCACTTCCATCCCTAGTTAATCGTTCTTTGGTTCGTTTCTGTCGACACAGAAATGAACGAAAAGAAAAAGACATTAGCGTTTTCGTATGTTCGCACAAACCAAAATCCTTGATCTCCTCATCCGTCAGCCTTCGGCTGCCACCTTCTCCGCTGGAGAAGGCTTTTATATGTTCATTTCCCTCTGGGAAATGAAATTGTAAGAGCGGGAGGAGCAAGCCCCTCCCCTACGGGGCTTCGGCAAAGTTTGTTATATATTTGCGGATAATATCCGCAGGAGTGAGCCGCGGCGCCCTTTCCTCTTGCGCCGCGAAATTACATCCGCGCCGAATCTCTTTTGAGGCGCTTTGCCCGTGCGTGCGCCCATGCGCACGGGCAACATTGAATCAGAGAGTGGGTGCTTCCAAAGGGAGGGATTCTTCCCTCCCTAGTTGG
>JAZSKY010000010.1:0-31219 GCA_045535095.1 Eubacteriales bacterium
AATTTTATCCGTCTTGCTACGCAAGGGGTGGGTTGATATCTATATATTTGCGCTGTTTACCTTCGTTGCTTTTTTCAAGTTGTTTCTTGCTCGTTTCTTCGTTTGGTCAAAAAGATATAAGCTGTATTCGACTACATATGGTGTTTCCGAATGGATACGTACCACTGAATTTTTGGATGATGAAATCATTCTTACAGATCATACTTCAGTCAGCAAATTAAAATACAGCAATATTGAGAAAATAAAAGAAAAAAACAATGTTGTTATGATATTTATGAATAATAATATAGCCTTAAGGTTGTATAAAGATGCTTTTGTAGAAGGCTCTTGGGAAGAATGTAAAGATAAAATCAATTCAATGACAAGATAAGATAACCCCGACAGACTTTTTGAAAATCTGTCGGGGTTAATCTTTGTTTTCTGCGGTTTAATTTTTATTACTCGTAGGGGCGTTCTGTGAACGCCCGCGGGCGAACGCAGTTCGCCCCTACCGTGTGTTATGCAAACATCCTTATGAGAACCAGCACTTTGCGGGATTTTTATTTTGTTTTTTCTTACGAAATTGCCTTCATAAAGGCGTATATCGCCTTCGACGAATTTTCCGAAACCTCTATGCAGTATGCAGGAAAATCGTCGGGAGATGCTCCGTCTGCATCGTCAGACAGAGCGCGTACAACGAGGAAGCGAACGCCGTTTACAAAGCATACGTGTCCGACAGATGCGCCCTCCATTTCGCAAGAGATAGCGCCGAAGGTGTCTCTTATAAAGTCCTTCTTCTCGCCCGACGCAACGAACTGGTCGCCCGATGCGATAACTCCGATCTCGCTCTTTATACCGATCTCGCCAAGGCAGGAGTGCATAACCGTCGCCGCGTCAAGATCGCTCTTTATCTCTATAACGTTGATTCCCGAAATGAGTCCGACGGGATCGCCGAGCGGAGAGGTGTCCATATCGTGCTGAACGACAGCAGACGAAAGGGCAACGTCACCGATCCTTAGATTTTCAGAGAGATTTCCCGCAACTCCCGTATTGATTATAAGGTCGGGAGCAAACGAAAGAATCATCGTCTGCGTGCAGATTGCGGCAAATACCTTGCCTACTCCGCATTTTGCAGCAACTGCCTCTGTACCGCAGATCTTTCCGATATAGAACTCGCAGGGTCCGATCTTTTTCGTGACCGCGTTTTCAAAAAGCTTCGTTACCGCTTCAAGCTCGCAGTCCATAGCGCAGATAAAGCCAACCTTCTTGACAGACTCGCGAAGGGAAGAGAGCGCCTTTGTAAATTCGGTGTTATTCATATAAAAAGCTCCAATTTTCCTTTGAATTTAAGACGTCGAGGTATCTTTTAGCCTCGGTCTTTGCTTTTTCAAGCGAAAGATTTGCGTAGTTTCCACATTCGACGGCAGATTTTCCGAAGATCTCGCCCTTATGCGAAATTATCTTCTCGAGCGTGTCTTTTACAACCGAGAGTATCTCGCTGTTTTCTCTGCCGCGAACGAGCAGATAAAATCCGGTCTGACAGCCCATGGGTCCGAAATAGATAACGTCGTCTGCGATAGACGAATTTCTTACGTAGGTCGCAAACATATGCTCAAGCGAGTGCATAGTCGCGTTGTCCATAAGATCGCCCGTATTGGGAACTCTTGTTCTCATATCGTAGGTGACGATGTCGCCGTCTTTTCTTGAAATATATATTCCCTCGCGGAGCTTGTTGTGGTCAACGGCAAAGCTCGCGATCCTTTTTATAGAGTTCATCAAAAGGTCCTCCGAAGATTATTACCTTGTTATGTTACCATAAAGCACGAAAAAAGTCAAGTAAGGAGAGGCTATAAATGACTTTAAAGGACTCCTTTTGCGCCAAAAATCGTATATATTGTTAATTTTAAGTAAATATAATATAATTCCTTGAAAAAAGATGATACGTGGTGTATAATATACACTTGTAGATAAGTTTCACGAAAGGACAAGACAAGTGATAAAACGACTGTTTCAATGCGTAAGGGAATATAAGCTTCCAACCATACTTACGCTGATCTTCATATCGTCAGAGGTCATAATCGAGGTGTTTATCCCCTTCATAACCGCCAAAATGGTAAACCTTATCGAGGCGGGCGCCCCTCTTTCCGATATAATCAAGATAGGACTCGTCCTCTTTGGTATGGCGATCCTCTCTCTCTCGTGCGGTGCAATAGCAGGACTCACCTGCGCGCGTGCGTCCGCAGGCTTTGCGAAAAATCTCCGCGGAGATATTTTCCATAAGATACAGACCTATTCGTTTGAAAACATTGATAAGTTTTCCTCGTCCTCTCTCGTTACGAGAGTTACTACCGACGTAAATAACGTACAGATGGCGTTTATGATGCTTATCCGCATCGCGATAAGAGCGCCTCTTATGCTCATTTTCTCGGTAATTATGGCGTATATAATGGGCGGAGCGCTTGCTACCTCCTTCGTTGTTCTGATTCCTTTCCTCGGATTCGGACTCTTCCTCGTTGCTAAAAACGCAATGCCCGCATTCAGAAGAGTTTTCAAGAAATACGATCGCCTCAACGAGTCGATAGAGGAAAACGTACGCGGAATGCGAGTAGTCAAGGGATTTTCGCGCGAGGGATATGAAAAGGAAAAATTCGCCTCTGCGGCAGAGAATATCCGCGCAGACTTCACGAAGGCAGAGCGTATGGTTGCCTGCAATAACCCCCTTATGCAGATATGCGTTTACTTCAATATGGTATTCGTTCTTCTCGTCGGCTCGCGTCTCATCATAACGAGCGGCGGAAGCCTTATCAACGTCGGCGAAATATCGGCAATGCTCACCTACGGTATGCAGATACTTATGAACCTGATGATGCTCTCGATGATATTCGTTATGCTTACGATGTCGTCAGAGTCCATGAAGCGTATATACGAGGTGCTGAGCGAGGAAAGTACGCTCGTCAGCCCTGAAAATGCGGTAACTACCGTTGAAAACGGAGAGATCGTATTTGAAAACGTAGGATTCAAGTACTCCGAAAAGGCAGAAAAGTATGCCCTTTCGGATATCGACCTCACTATCCCCTCGGGCGCGACCGTCGGAATACTCGGCGGTACGGGATCGAGTAAATCGACGATCGTTCAGCTTATTCCCCGTCTTTACGACGTCACGACGGGAAAAGTAAAGGTCGGCGGCGTGGACGTTCGCGACTACGATCTCGACACCCTTCGCGGAGAGGTTGCAATGGTGCTTCAGAAGAATCTTCTTTTCTCGGGTACTATCAAGGAAAACCTCAAATGGGGTAACGAAAACGCAACCGACGAGGAGATAATCGAGGCTTGCCGTCTCGCGCAGGCAGACGATTTCGTGCGCAGCTTCCCCGATGGATACGATACTCATATCGAGCAGGGCGGAACTAACGTCTCTGGCGGACAGAAGCAGCGCCTCTGTATTGCAAGAGCGCTTCTCAAAAAGCCGAAGATCTTAATTCTCGACGACTCGACGAGCGCGGTCGATACCAAGACCGATATGCTCATTAGAAGCGCATTCAAGAAATATATTCCCGAAACTACCAAGATAATCATAGCTCAGAGAGTTGCCTCTGTTATGGACGCTGATATGATAATCGTTATGGATTCGGGCAAAATATCGGCACTCGGAACGCATAGCGAGCTGCTTGAGACAAGCGAGATATACCGCGAGGTATATTATCAGCAAACAAGCGGAGGTGATAAGGCGTGAATGCAAGACAGAAAATGCCGGGCGGACCCGGAATGAGGGGCCCCGGTGCAATGCCTCCTCCCGGAAAGAGAAAGCTCGATAAGGGCACTCTCGGAAGAGTAATAAAGCTTTATTTCAAATCCAACCCCGTGCTTGTAACTGTTACGGTACTCTGTATAATCTTCTCGGCTATCGTTTCGTCGATACCCTCGATATTTATACAGAAGGTGCTCGCGGTAGTTGAAAAGTATACCGAAAGCGGAGACTGGTCGCGCTCGTCCGCTGAGATACTGCCGATAATCGGCGTGCTTATCGCAATTTACGCCGTATCGCTCGTGTTTATAACCCTCTATACACAGCTCGGCGCGTACCTCACACACGCATTTCTCTATAAGATGCGCCGTAAGATGTTTGACGGAATGCAGAATCTCCCCATTAAGTATTTTGATACGCATCGCCACGGCGATATAATGAGCCACTATACTAACGATATAGACACTCTCCGTCAGCTCGTTTCGCAGTCGCTGCCCCAGTTCCTGCAGTCTGCGATAATAGTCACGACAGTTCTTTCGCTGATGCTCTGGTATAGCGTGTGGATGACTCTCGTTGTGCTTCTCGGAGTCGTTGCGATGTCGCTAGTTTCCAAGAAGGTGGGCGGCGGCTCGGCGAAATACTTTATCCGTCAGCAGATGGCGGTAGGTAAGACCGAGGGCTACGTTCAGGAAATGATGAACGGACAGAAGGTCGTAAAGGTATTCTCGCGCGAGGATAAGGTCAGCGAGGAATTTGACAGAATAAATAACGAGCTTTACGAGGATAGCGCAAGAGCGCATTCGTACGCGAATATGCTCGGACCGATAATTGCGAATATAGGAAATATCCTCTACGTTCTCTGTGCGATAGCGAGCGGAATTTTCCTTCTTTCAAACATAGCGAATATAAGTATTTCGCAGATATTCGGAATCCCCGCGCAGGTGTTTACTATCAGCCTGCTCGTTCCTTTCCTCAATATGACAAAGCAGTTTATGGGTAACGTAAACACCCTATCGCAGCAGATAAATACGGTAATTATGGGACTTGCGGGTGCAAAGCGAGTATTCTCTCTTATGGACGAGGCAGCCGAGGCAGACGAGGGCTACGTAACGCTCGTCAACTGTAATATCGACGAAAACGGAAATATCACCGAAAGCGAAAAGAAAACCGGTCACTGGGCGTGGAAGCATCCGCATAGTGACGGAAGCGTAACCTATACCGAGCTTAAGGGCGACGTCCGACTCACCGAGGTTGACTTTGCTTATGAGGAGGGCAAGACCGTCCTTCACGACGTTACTATCTACGCAGAGCCGGGACAAAAGGTCGCATTCGTTGGCGCAACCGGTGCAGGTAAAACGACGATCACAAACCTTATAAACCGCTTCTACGATATTTCGGACGGTAAGGTGCGCTACGACGGAATAAACGTCAGCAAGATAAAGAAAGCCGACCTCCGACGCTCGCTCGGAATCGTTCTTCAGGAGACTAACCTCTTTACGGGAAGCGTAATGGATAATATCCGCTACGGACGCCTTGACGCCACCGACGAGGAATGTATCGAGGCGGCAAAGCTTTCGGGCGCACACGACTTTATAACCCGTCTGCCGAGCGGATATAATACCGAGCTTTCTAATAACGGAGCAAACCTCTCGCAGGGACAGAGACAGCTTATCGCAATAGCGCGTGCCGCGGTTGCCGATCCTCCCGTTATGATACTCGACGAGGCAACCTCGTCGATAGATACGAGAACAGAGGCGATCGTTCAGAAGGGAATGGACTCGCTTATGGAGGGCAGAACGGTATTCGTTATCGCGCATAGACTCTCCACGATAAAGAATTCTGACGTTATAATGGTGCTTGACCACGGAAGAATTATCGAGCGCGGAAGCCACGAAAAGCTCCTTGAAGAAAAGGGAACCTACTATCAGCTTTATACGGGTGCGTTCGAGCTTGAATGATAACAAAAAAGAGCAAGAAATTTCTTCTTGCTCTTTTAATTTTTACTTAGATCTTAATCCAAAATACCTCCGCCCCATTCGACGACCGTAAATCCCTCGCGGATAAAGCCGTCAAACTCCTGAGGCTCGATTTCTACGAAGGAATCAAGCGGCTTTACTGCCATAAATACGCGAAGCAGACTGTCGGGAGAGGGGTTTATAATCAGCTTTGCCGCGTCTGTATAAGTCTCGCTCTGGAAGGAAATGAGGTTGTACTCGTTTTCTTGCAGTATCGGTAACCAGTAGATTATAAACTCGTTCGCTTCTCTCGGCGTAAGTCCGATCTCTTCAAGAATATTTTCGAGAAATTCTGCTGTTTCGCTACCCTTTACACAAAAGCCGCGGCTGAGGTCGGGTGCGGTGTTTGATACACCCTCCCAGTAGAGGCAGTAATACTCCTTGCCGTCGGGGAAGATGAGCGTGCCGTCGGGATATGCGGTGAAATTCTGCCAGCCGTTTTCTCCGTGCTCGGGATAGGTGCAGGTGAGGTGCCCGTCAAGCTCGAGCTTTACCGAGCAGACAGTTTCCTTCTCGGGGTATAGATATATTACGGGCTTGTCTGCGGTCATATCATCGATGATTATCACATGTTTTGCGTGTACGGTGTACGGAGAGGTTGCCTCAACGTAGTCGATGGTGACTGAAATATCGTCACCGGGGCATATTTCCATATCGTCAATGCCGTCCGTTTTGACTATGACGCTCTCGCCGAGAATACTTTTTGCATCGGGAGAAGATATTTTAACTGTAATCTCGCCGTTTGAGATACGCGATGCCGCGCCACTAAAACTGCTTACGTCCACCTCGATAATTTCGGGCGCTTTACCGTCATCGGATTCAAGCTCCTTTTTACAGGACGAAAATGAGAGGAGAATACTTGATAACACTAAAATCAAACAAAAAACTTTTTTCATAAAACACTCCACCTTTCAATATAAGTTTGTTTTGTAGGTAATGCTATGCCGTTTTTGAAAATGTTGCCGTTTTTGAAAAAATAAAATATTCTTCCTACTAAAATTATAACACACGCAAGTAAAATTGTCAATGTTTTTATTTTTTCAAAAAATAGCCCAAACTTCTGAAAAAACACTTGACAAACTCATTTTGGTGTGGTAAAATAGTCGAGTCGCGGGGGCGTAGCTCAGCTGGTTAGAGCGCATGCTTGACATGCATGAGGTCACAGATTCGAATTCTGTCGTCCCCATAATAAAAAGCACTTGTTTTTTTAACAAGTGCTTTTTCTTTATCTTAATAAAATGTTGCAACGCTCTCCTCGGGCCTTACGGTGTGAGTAGCCGAGCTCGCCACAAACACAGGGCCTGCGCCGTTGTAGAGAGGGTGTCTCTCGGTCTTTATCACGCCCTCGACTATCGCCCAGTCATAGGTCTTGAAATCGTACGATTTCTTGCACCTGCATACCATAGGACAGTACTGAATATCGTCTGCACAGCAGGTCATAATGTGGCGTCCGATAAGCATTTCTCCCGAGGCAAGCTCCTCGTTCTTGACCGTCATAACCTTCACGCGAAGCGTTTTGTTTTCGTAGTCCTGCGGATTTTCGGTAAGGTCGCGGAAGAATATCGCGTAGTCCTTGTCCTCAATCTCAATAATGGGCGCATCAATATCGTAGGGAAGGGGATCTTCAAATTCGTCGCGCATTATCTCGCCCGTCACCTTTTCGTAAAGGATCATTGCCTGACGGTTGGAGGCGCGCACCACCTTGTGGAAAAGCTCAACGTCGCTCTCGTTTGTGATGCGGTTGAACACGATAAGATCGGTGTCGCGCATCTTGTCAACGGTAAGGCTTCGCATATTTCCGTTGTACATGTTAAAGGTGGTCGCGTCAAAGAAAAGCACCTGCTGAGCGATAACCCAGTTTCTCGGGAAGGTCGCGTAAAGCTCCTCCATAAGATGCATTCCGTTGTACTCGATAATGATCTTGTCCGCATTTGTTCTGTTTACCATATCGGCAAAGGTGAGAGAGGAATACTCGCAGTCTGCGTCAAGCACCTCGAAAAAGACGTTTTCGCTTGCAAATTCGCTCGGATCAAGCTCGATCTCGCCTTCCTCAAACGAAATAACGAGAATGTTCGAGTTATCGCAAAATCCTGCATCGGCAAGAGTCTGCTGGACGAACGTTGTTTTTCCCGAATCGAGAAAGCCTGTTATGAGATAAACGGGAATTTCTTTCATTGTCCGTTTTCCTTTCAGTTAAAAAGCTCTTCGAGAGCGTTTGTGTTGATCTTCGATCCGATTACGCAGAAGCGACCGCAGGGAGCGGCAGAGCCGCAGCGGATATCGGGATCTTCGGGTGTGAAGTCGAAATAGTACCAGCCGTTTTCTCCTGCAACGTATCCCTTTGCACGAAGAATATGGCCGTATTTATCGGTATTATCAAGCTCTGCGAGTATGTGCTCGAGCTGCTCGCGCGTGTACTTTTTCGCAGTCTCCTTGCCCCAGCTTGTGAACACCTCGTCCGCGTGGTGATGATCGTGGTGATGATGGTGACAACCGCACTCGCACTCCTCATCGTGATCGTGGTGGTGATGATGGCACTCGCACTCCTCGTCGTGATCGTGGTGGTGATGGTGATACTCGTGCGCCTCGTCCTCAAGCTCTTTAAGCTCGTCTGCAAGCGAAAGGGAAGAGCGCTCAACAACTTTGAGAAGCTCTTTTCCGTCAAGCTCGCTCCAATTGGTGGTAACGATAAGAGCCTCGCCGTTCACCTCTCTGATAAGTCTTACCGCCTCGGCGATCTTTTCGTCAGAAAGACCGCTCGTGTGGCTGAGAACGATCGTCTTTGCATACTCTATCTGATTATTGAAGAATTCGCCGAAATTCTTCATATATACCTTACATTTCTTCGCGTCGATGACCGCAACTGCGCCGTTTAATACAAGACGGCTCTCGCCTGCGTCCTCAACCGCGCGGATAACGTCGGAGAGCTTTCCAACGCCCGACGGCTCGATAAGGATTCTGTCGGGCGAAAAATCGTCAAGCACCTTAGTGAGTGCCTTTCCAAAATCTCCGACGAGCGAGCAGCAGATACAGCCCGAATTCATTTCGGTGACGTTGACACCCGCCTCGCTGAGAAATCCCGAGTCTATACCGATCTCACCGAATTCGTTTTCGATGATAACGAGCTTTTCACCCTCATACGCTTCGGAAACGAGCTTCTTTATAAGAGTCGTCTTTCCCGCACCGAGAAATCCCGAAAAAATATCAGCCTTAGTCATAACTTTTTTCTCCTTTGTGATGAAAAAATAAAAGAAAAGCGGGCGTCACTGTCGGACGCCCGCAACTTATGCGAGAAACGGGACTTGAACCCGTACGGAGAAATCCACACGCCCCTCAAACGTGCGCGTCTGCCAATTCCGCCACTCTCGCAGATGTGTCACCGTATCGGCGACATTCACTATTATACACATATTTTTGCGTTTGTCAATACCTTTTTTGAAAAAAATAAAAAATTTTTCAAATGCTATGTCTGAGCAAGTAAAGCGTCGGCTGTTGCAAGGTAAACGAGCAGAGAAACAGCATCTACGAGCGTAGTTATAAGCGGACTTGCCATGACCGCAGGATCAAGTCTGAGCTTCGATGCAACTATGGGAAGAGAAGCTCCGATTATCTTCGCCGCGATTATCGTAAAGGCGAGAGTTATCGAAACGATAGCCGCTACCGTAATCGTAACTCCGTCGCTCTTCATAAGGCACATATCCCAGAGAATTATCTTTAAAAAGTTCGCCGCCGCAAGAGTTGCCGCACAAAGGACCGAGATGCGAAGCTCCTTCCAGATAACTCTGAAAATATCCGAGAATTCGACCTCTCCGTGCGATATTGCACGGGTAACGCTGACCGACGCCTGCGAGCCTGAGTTTCCGCCCGTTCCCATTATCATAGGAATAAACGCGGTGAGCGCAGGGAGTACTGCAAGCGAGCTTTCAAACGAAAGAATGATGCCTCCCGTTATCGTTGCCGAGATCATAAGGAGAAGAAGCCAAGGGATACGCGACAGCCAGATCCTCGCAACGCTCTGCTTTAAGTAGGGCGTGTCGCTCGGCGTGATAGCCGCCATTATCTGAATGTCCTCCTCGTTTTCCTCGCTGATGACGTCCATTGCATCGTCGAAGGTGACGATTCCGACGAGTCTGTCCTCCTTGTCGGTGACGGGAAGGGCAATAAGCCCGTATTCGCGGAGCTTTTCGGTAACCTCTTCTTTGTCGTCGTGAGTGTTTACCTTGATAACGCTCGTCGTCATTACGTCCTTTATATAGGTCTCCTTTGAGAGGAGTATCTCTCTTACCGAGATAACGCCGATAAGATGTCTGTTCGCATCGGTGACGTAGCAGGTGTATATCGTTTCCTTGTCAAAGCCGGTGGTACGTATCTTTTCAAGCGCGCTCTCAAGAGTCATATCGGCTTTAAGCTCGACAAGCTCAACGGTCATAATGCTTCCCGCGCTGTCCTCGGGATAGCTGAGAAACTCGTTTATCTTCTTTCTCGTTTCTCCGTCGGTACTCGCAAGTATTCTCTTTACAACGTTTGCCGGCATCTCCTCGATAAGGTCAACCGTGTCGTCAAGATAAAGCTCGTCGATTATCGAGCGAAGCTCCTGATCGGTGAACGCCTTGAGAAGATCAAGCTGCATATCGCTGTCCATTTCGACAAAGGTCTCTGCGGCAAGCGTTTTTGTGAGCAGACGGAATACAAGGTGGCGCTTTTCGGGCTCTATTTCAGATATTATCTCTGCCGCGTCGGTAGGATAAATATCGCAAAGCTCTTTCTTTACCGCGTTGTAGTTTTTTTCGTCGATAAGAAGAGAGATTTTTCTTGCAATTTCTTCGTTCATAATACGCGCCTCCTTTTCATTTTTTTGATTATAACACACCTTTTCGCATATTTTATGAATAAATATCGGTAAAAGTGAAATTCTTTCGGGCGAGTGACTTTGATATTATCGACAAAATGTATAAAAGTATCCGAAAAATAAGCGGATTTTTATTTTTTTATCCGAAAATTATATAAAGAGTGCAATTCTTCTTGACAACTTGCTTTCCCACACATATAATATAGATGGTAAATAATTTATGAAGTGTGTAAAAAACAAGGAGTGTATAACAGTGCAAAACAGATATATAAAAACGGTCAAATTCGGCGGAAGCTCGCTTGCTGACGCTTCGCAGTTCAAAAAGGTTGCCGACATAATTCTCTCGGATAAGACGAGAAAGTACGTCGTTCCCTCGGCTCCCGGCAGACGCTTCGACGGAGACGAGAAGGTAACCGATATGCTTTACGCGTGCCACGCCCTCGCGGTTAAGGGACAGAAGATCGACAGCGTATTTGACAAGATAAAGGACAGATACAACTCGATAATTTCCGACCTCGGACTCGACCTCTCGCTTGAGAAGGAGTTTGACGAGATCTATGCAAACATCTCGGGCAAGGCAGGAGACAGCTATGCCGCAAGCCGCGGAGAGTACCTCAACGGTATTATCCTTGCCGCATACCTCGGCTTTGATTTCATTGATGCCGCAAAGTGCATTTTCTTCACCGAGAATAAGCAGCTCGATAGTGAAAAGACCAACAAGATCCTCGGCGAGGAGCTTGCAAAGCACGAATACGCAGTAATCCCCGGATTCTACGGTTCTATGCCCGACGGAAGCGTTATCACCTTCTCGCGCGGCGGAAGCGACATTACCGGCTCGGTAGTAGCACGCGCAGTACAGGCAGACCTTTATGAAAATTGGACCGACGTTTCGGGCTTCCTTATGGCAGACCCGAGAATCGTCAAGAACCCTGAGACTATCGACGTTATCACCTATCACGAGCTTCGTGAGCTTGCGTATATGGGTGCTACCGTTCTTCACGAGGACGCAATTTTCCCCGTACGTCTCAGCGGAATTCCGATCAATATAAGAAACACCAACCGTCCCGACGATGCAGGCACTATGATCGTTGCAAAGGCTGATAAGGACACTACCGCAAAGGTCATCACCGGTATTGCAGGTAGAAAGGGATTCTCGGTAATCTCGCTTGAAAAGGATATGATGAACTCGGAGATCGGATTTGGAAGAAAGCTTCTCAACGTTCTCGAGAATCACTCGATCCCCTTCGAGCATCTCCCCAGCGGAATTGACACTATGAGCGCTATCGTATCCACTCACGAGCTTGAGGGATGCCGCTCGGATATTATGCACGAAATATGTGTCGCTTGTAACCCCGACACCATTTATATTGAGGACGGACTCGCACTTATCGCTGTCGTTGGACGCGGAATGGTACAGTCTCCCGGAACTGCGGCAAGACTCTTCACCGCGGTTGCAAACGCAGGAATCAATATCAGAATGATAGACCAGGGCTCGAGCGAGTTCAATATCATACTCAGCGTTGAGGAGCATGATTTTGAAGCGGCTCTCAAGGCTATATACGCAGAGTTTGTAAAGCAGTGAAGGATCTGTGGAGCTATCTCGCCTCGGTAAAAAAGCCGATAGTTATGTACGGAATGGGCAACGGGGCAGATAAAATAATAGCCGTTCTTCAGAAATACGGGCGCGAGGTGGACGATTTCTTCGCCTCGGACGATTTCGTAAGAGGGCAGAGCTTTCACGGAAAAAAGGTACTCACCTTTTCTCAGATAAAGGAAAAATACGGGGACTTTACCGTCCTTGTCTCCTTTGGCAGTCCGAGAAGAGAGGTGCTTGACAGAGTATATGAAATGTCCGGTGAGTGCGAGCTGTACTTGCCGGACGTTCCTCTTGCAGGAGAAGATCTTTTTTGCAGAGAGTTTTACGAAAAAAATCTCGAAAGGATCAAAAAAGCAAGAGAGCTCTTTTCCGATGAGAGATCAAGAAAACTTTACGATAACATCATTTCGTACAAGCTTAGCGGTAAGCTCGGATATTTGAGAGATGCCGTCAGCGAGGAAAAGGACGATCCGAGAAATATCGCGAGATATAAAACGGTAGTCGATGCAGGCGCATATAACGGAGATACCGCGCGCGAAACGCTCGGGAAATGTCCCGAAATAGAGAAGATAATCTGCATAGAGCCCGATATAAAGAACTTTAAAAAGCTCTCCGCCTTTGCCGAAGGATGCGATAAAATAGACGCCTTCAACGCGGGCGCGTGGGACTCTGACGAAACGGTCACCTTCGGTAGCGCGGGCAACCGCAACTCCAATGCCTTTTCGGGCGGACGCGAGATAGAGGTCGCAATGGCGAGAATAGACACGCTCTGCAAGGGGCTGTCGATCGACTCTGTAAAATACGATGTCGAGGGTGCCGAAATGAAGGCGCTTGACGGAAGCCGCGAGACTATAAAGAGATGTCTGCCCGACCTCAAGGTATCGCTCTACCACAGAAGCGAGGATATTTTCGAAATCCCCCTGTATATTGCCGAAAACTATCCGCAGTACAGCTTCTACCTTATAAGAAAAGAATGTATCCCTGCGTGGGAAATTGATCTTATAGCAGTTAAAAAATAAATGAAAGGAGAAAAGCGTGATGATTGCACTTACTTGTGACAAGGTGTCGCTTGCCTTCGGCGTGAAAAGTGTACTTGAAAACGTTTCGTTTTCGGTGCAGACGGGCGAAAAGCTCGGTATCGTCGGAGTAAACGGCGCAGGAAAATCCACGCTTTTTTCTATTATAATGGGCGAGACCGAGCCGGATAGCGGAAGCGTTTATACCGCAAAAGGCACGTCGATAGGCTACCTCGCGCAGAATGCAGTCGTCGATAGCGACAGAACTCTTTACGAGGAAATGCTGGACGCAAGACGCGATATGATCGAAATGGAAAACGATCTGCAAAGACTCCGCGAGCGCGCAGAGGCAGGCGACACTCTCGCCGCAGAGCAGTTTCCCGTTATGCACGAAAGATTTATCTCGGAGGGCGGACTTGAATACAAGGGACGCTGCAAGGGAATACTTACCAGCCTCGGCTTTAACGAGCAGATGCAGAATACTGCGGTAAACTGCCTCAGCGGCGGACAAAAAACGAGAGTCGCACTTGCAAAGCTGCTCGTCAGAGAGCCCGATATTATCCTTCTTGACGAGCCGACCAACCACCTCGATATCGAGAGCGTTTCGTGGCTTGAAAAGTTCATTTCGGGTAGTAAAAAGACCTTTCTCATCATCTCGCACGACAGATATTTTCTTTGTGCGGTGACCGATCATACACTTGAAATAGAGCGCTGCAAGGCAAAGCTTTACAGCGGTAATTACGATAAATATCTCGAAACGAAAAAGCGCGACCGAGAGATACTCGAGCATCAGTATAAGAGTCAGCAAAAGGAGATCGCGCGTATCGAGGCGTATATCGAGCAGCAGAGAAGATGGAACCGCGAGAAGAATATAATCGCCGCAGAGAGCCGTCAGAAGCAGCTTGATAAAATGGTAAAGATCGAAGCGCCGAGCGCCGAGCTCGCAAAGGTCAGAATGAGATTTGAGCAGTCGGAGGAGAGCGGAGACGACGTTCTCTCGGTAAAGAGACTCGCAAAATCGTACGGATCGAAAAATCTCTTTTCCGATCTTTCATTCGAGGTCAAAAAGAGGGACAGACTCTTCATTATCGGTACTAACGGATGCGGAAAGTCCACCCTTATCAAGATACTCAATTATAAGGAAGCGCCCGATGCGGGACGCCTTGATTACGGATATAACGTCAAAAGCGGATACTACGATCAGGAAAATCAGAACCTTTCGCCAAACGCTACCGTCCTTGACGAGCTTTGGGATTCGTATAGCGACCTCACCCAGACCGAGGTCAGAAACGCGCTCGCCCTCTTTATGTTCCGCTCGGACGATATTTTCAAAGAGGTCAAGGTACTCAGCGGCGGCGAAAAGGCGCGTCTCACCTTCGCGAAAATGATGCTGTCAAAGACGAATACCCTCTTTCTTGACGAGCCGACAAACCACCTCGATATCCCGTCGAGAGAGGTGCTTGAGGACGCGATAGAGCAGTTCCCCGGAACTGTAATTGCCGTCTCGCACGATAGATATTTCGTTAAAAAGCTCGCAACGAGAATCCTCTCCTTCGAGAAAAACGGAGTGCTTGATTTTGACGGCAGCTACGAGGATTATTTGAGATATAAAGAAAAGGTTTCCGACTCTTCTGAGGAGTCTTTTGGGCAGGTAGTGCGAGAGGAGATCTCCGACTCAAAGAAAAAATATCTCGAGGATAAGAAAAGCGCGTCCGAAAAGCGCAAAAGGGAAAGAAGAGTAGCCTTTCTTTATACCGAGATCGAAAAGAGTGAAAAGAGACTCGACGAGATCGAAAAGGAATCGTCGGGCGAGGCATCAAGCGACCACGTCAGACTCACCGAGCTGTATAATGAAACACAGCGCCTTGAGGAGTATATGATGGCGTGTATGGAGGAGCTTGAGGAGCTTGAAAACAGTTAAACACCCATAAAGGAAGATAAAATCCTTGTGGGTGTTTTTTGCTTGGTGTATAAATCTTATAATTTTCTGTCTAAACTTTAAAATATTTAGTAAATTTGTACATACTGTTGACAACTCGCGCGGGCGATGTTATAATATTTGTATCATAATGACATAGTGTGGCGGAATATTGAACACCCCGGTATAAAAAATCAGATACGCAGTATAAGATTTTTTTGCAAGGATTCTATCGTCCTTATGTAGAAAATATTTTTGGTAGGAAACCACAATGAAAAAGAGAATAATCTCTACAATTCTCGTGCTCTCTTTCGTGCTTTCCATGATCCCCGCGGCTCTTTCTGCTGCCCCCGTCAAGGCTTCGACCACGACGACTGCGGCGCAGGACGGCTACTCGGTGGTCAGCGGAAACGACGATACTATTACCAAGGATTTTGACGGCACGTATCTCGTTTCGAGAAAGGGCGCAAAGGACACTATCGTAAAGAAGGGCAACGGAACTCTCGAAGAGGGTTGAATCATGCTCGATATGCCTGTCGGAACTGCGCTTCAGATGAGACGCAGACAGGGCATCGTGTTCGGTGCTAACGATCTTGCAAATCTCGCTAGCGGCACTCACTACTATGCGTACATAGAAACCACTAACGACTCTAAGGATCAGTACGTTCGCATTGCAGAGGTAAAGGACGGCACTATCACCAGACTCAACGGAGACCGCAAGCTTGACGATATCCTTGCAAACGTCGAGACCGTTGGTCTCGATTCGATCGAGCTTTCTGTTTATTTCACCAAGGACGGCGTTATCAAGCTGTACCTTCAGGACATTTGTATTTACACCGCCACCGGTAGGACTATAAGCGGCTCTCAGTACGGTCTCTGCCTTGCAGACTCTATTTCCGGTTCTACCACAAGAGTTACCGCAAACTATGCATTCAACAGTCTTTCTACCAAGGGCTTTGGCGATTTCATATATCTCGAGGATGGCAGTGCATACGCGCTCAAGAGCTCGGTTGCATACTCCAAGGAAACCATCAAGGGTAATGACGTATGGTACAGCTTTGAGGGTACCGACTTCGGAACGGCAGACACCGGATTCCTTCTCGGAACTCATAAGGATGCAGACTACTCGGGCGAGTGGGAAGGTAAAATCCACGGCTACTGCCTGTTCGTATATAACAACGGAAAGATCTGCATCGGTGCTTTCGGTATTGAATACTATAACGAATCCAAGCAGCAGAATTCAACCTGGCACCAGCTCGGAACTAATAATCTTAAGAGCACCACTTACTGGATGAAGGATGCAGATACCGTTTCCGCAGAATCTGAGGGTATCTACCATATCCGCGTACATCAGGTTTACGACCCCGTAGCAAACACCAATACATTTGACGTTTACGTGGGCGGAATTTATATCAGCACCTTTACCGATGCGTCGGGCAGAGCATTCTCTCCCGATGGCGGACATTACGGTTACCGTAATAAACAGGCAGGCGTATTCCTTGCAAACAGCGCAGACATGGTTGAATACCCCGATTACCTCGATACTGCGGCTAAGGAGCATAGCCTTGTCAACAGAAGCGTTAAGAGAGCGATCGCTTACGACGAGGCAACAGGCTTCTTCCGTAACGCATTCCTCGACGATCAGAATATCAATATGTCGAACGAGAAGGTAACTATTCCCACCACCGGAAAGACCACCGTTTACTATTCGGTCGATATGCAGAAGCTCAGATACGGTATGAACGCAGACGACGGTCTTGTCTTTGGTGCTTCTACCTCTGATGCCAACTATAATGGCGGCGCAACGTGGTACGGCCTCGTTATCGGAGACCAGAGAGATGCAGGCGCTGTTCGCGAAAGAAATCTCAGACTTCTCAAGTACACCGGTGCTATCGAAGAAGGTCAGTCTGCTCCTGCCGCATTCCCGGAGGTTTCAAACGGATATTCCACCGATAAGATCACCACTCTTACCAAGTTCGACTATACTCCCGGTGACGTTGTTTGTATCAAGGTAGCAGTAGAGTACGATTTCGATAATAACACTACCACTATCAACGCATACGCAAACGGTGTTCACACCTTCAAGTTTGTTGATACTGTTGCAAACGAAGGAAAGAATGCCAAGACGCCTTCGGTAGGAACCTACGCACTCACCGGAACGGGCGTTGGCGTTCGTACCGAGGCGAGCCAGACCAGCTGGGCTAACCTCACCGTAAGCCTTACCGAGATGGACGATCTTCCTCCCGTTCAGGAGACTCCCGAGCCTTCTGTTCCTTCCGCACCCGTAACCTTTGACGGAACTGCTATCTGGGTATCGATCGTGTCCCTCGCAAGCCTTGCAGTCGGCGTAGTTGCTTCCTTTAACAAGAAGGAAAGAGCTTAATTAAAAACTAATAAAAAGCACGGATTTTTCCGTGCTTTTTGTTTTTGCTCATATCATTTTTTCTGTCGGCATATTTCCCACTCCTTCGGCATATTTTGTGATATAAAAACTATTACGGAGGAAATACGGTATATGAAAAAAACGAAAAAGCTGTCGGCGCTGCTGTCACTCTTTCTCATAATCTCGCTTCTTTTCTCAAACGGCGCGATATTTGCGTCCGATAACGAAAACGCGGATATGGGAACGGAAAGCGCACCCGAGGAGGATCTGCCGATATACGATGCGAGCGTCTCGCTCGACGTGCGTCTCGATCTCGATGCAAGATCGGCAATACTTATGGAGGCAAAAACGGGCAAGGTACTCTACGAGCAGAATGCGGACGCCGCTCTTCCGCCTGCGTCGGTCACTAAAATAATGACTCTCCTTCTCACAATGGAGGCTATCGAGGCGGGCGCCTTTACCTTTGATACGGTAATTACCGCAAGCGAGCACGCCGCATCTATCGGAGGCTCACAGATATATCTTGAGGCGGGCGAGCAGATGAGCGTACGCGATATGGTAAAATCGGTGGTAGTTGCCTCCGCAAACGACGGAGCGACCGCTCTTGCCGAGCTTATCAGCGGAAGCGAGGAGCTTTTCGTTGCCAGAATGAACGAGCGCGCACGCGAGCTTGGTATGGAGAATACGAATTTTGAAAATCCGACAGGACTTGACGATAATACCGAAAACCACGTGACGAGTGCGAAGGATATAGCGATTATGTCTCGCGAGCTTATGCGTCACGACGAGATATTCGAGTTTACGAAAATATGGCAGGACACTATCCGCGACGGAGAGTTCACCCTGACTAACACGAACAGAATGATCCGCTATTACAGCGGCTGTACCGGACTCAAAACGGGATCGACCTCGAGAGCGCTCTACTGCATCAGCTCGACCGCCGAGCGCGACGGACTTGAGCTTATCGCGGTCATTATGGGCGCTTCGACGAGAGATAGCCGTAATCAGTCTGCGGCAAAGCTTCTCGACTACGGCTTTGCAAACTATGCGTACGTCCATTTTGATACCGCTCTGCTCGATCCGATAGACGTTTCATTTGGGGTGAAAAACAGCGCCGCGATCGGATATAAAAGCTTCGGTACGGTCTGCGCAAAGAGCGACGCGAAGAATCTTTCTTACACAGTGGAGCTTCCCGAAAAGGTCGCCGCACCGATAAAAAAGGGAGATACTGTCGGAAAAGTGCATTATATGTCGGGCACAAAAGAGCTTGGAACGAGCGACATTTACATTCTCGAGGACGTTGAAAGGATAACTATGCCCCAAATTTTCGGAAGAATTTTAAGAAAATACTTTTTTATTTGATAAATTTAACAAAATAGTCTTGAATACTTCCGAATGATGTAGTATTATATTTATATTATATCATTCGGAGGTATTTTTCTTATGGTACTCAAATTAAAGGACACCTATCTTTCGGGCGTTATCACCGACGCCGACTATAAAAGCATCGAGGGCGATATTAGTCGCGCTCACGAAACTCTCGTAAATAAGAGTGGAGCAGGAAGCGACTTCCTCGGCTGGACCGATCTCCCCGTAAACTATGATAAAGAGGAGTTTGCAAGAATACAGGCGGCGGCAAAGAAGATCGCAGGACTTTGCGACGTCTTCGTCGTTATCGGTATCGGCGGCTCTTATCTCGGCGCAAGAGCAGCAATCGAATTCTGCAAGGGCGCTAACTATAACAACCTCAAAAAGGACACTCCCGACATTTATTTCACGGGTAACGATATTTCCTCGACCAATATGTCCGAGCTTCTCGAGATCTGCGAGGGACGTGACGTTTGCGTAAACGTTATCTCCAAGTCGGGAACTACTACCGAGCCTGCTATCGCATTCCGTATCTTCCGCGAGCTTCTTGAAAAGAAGTACGGCAAGGAGGGCGCAAGAGAGAGAATCTTCGTAACCACCGATAAATGCCGCGGCAAGCTCAAGGAGCTTTCCAACGACGAGGGCTACGAGACCTTCGTAGTACCCGATGACGTAGGAGGCAGATACTCCGTTCTCACTCCCGTTGGACTTCTTCCCATCGCAGTTGCAGGCATCGACATTCAGGCTATGATGAACGGCGCCGCTGACGCAAGAAGCGCATATTCCGAGTGCGACCTTACAAAGAACGACTGCTATAAGTACGCCGCTATCCGTAACCTTCTTTACAGAAAGGGCAAGAGCGTTGAGTTCTTCGTATCCTACGAAAGCTCGCTCATTATGACCGCTGAATGGTGGAAGCAGCTCTACGGCGAGAGCGAGGGTAAAGAGGGCAAGGGAATCCTTCCTGCATCGGTTGCATTCACTACCGACCTTCACTCTATGGGACAGTTCATTCAGGAGGGTAGCAGAATAATGTTCGAGACGGTCATCGACCTCGTGAACGCAAACCGCTCTGTCGCTATCCCTTACGACGAGGCAAACTCGGACGGACTCAACTTCCTTGCAGGTAGAGATATGCACGACGTCAGCCGTACCGCATTCAAGGCGACCGCTATCGCACATACCGACGGAAATACCCCGAACATCGTTCTCGAGCTTGAGCGCCGCGGCGCTTACGAGTTCGGTTATCTCGTATATTTCTTCGAGCTTGGATGTGCTATCTCGGGATACACTCTCGGCATAAATCCCTTCGACCAGCCCGGCGTTGAGGAGTACAAGAAGAATATGTTCGCTCTTCTCGGTAAGCCCGGTGCTGAAAACGAGGCGCGCCGCCGCGAGCTTGAGGCAAAACTCTAAAATATTTTTATCAATTTTTACCAAACGATTATTGACATATCTATAATAGTATGTTAAAATAGTATATAGAAGGGGAGAACCCTTTTAGAATATTCCAAATTTTCACATCAGGAGGACAAAAGAATGATTAAACTTGTAGTAGGTCTCAAAGGATCGGGAAAAACCAAGACCCTTATTGAGAAGGCAAACGCAGCAGCCGAGGAAACCAAGGGCAGCGTAGTTTGCATAGAAAAGGGAGACAAGCTCATTCACGAAATAAAATATCAGGTCCGTCTCGTTGATACCGATGAATATAACGTAACGACTGCGGCATCTCTTTACGGATTTATCGCAGGTATGTACGCAAGCAACCACGATATCACCAACGTTTTCGTTGACTCTGCACTCAAGATCTGCGGAAACGATATGGCAACCTTCGAGCAGCTCGTTATCGAGCTTGATAAGCTCACCGAAAAGAACTCCTTTGACGTATTTATGACCTCTTCCTGCACGGTAGAGTCTCTCCCCGAGTCGATCAAGAAGTATATCTGAAACAGTCTTTTTAGTAGCATTACCCCTATAAGTTAAGGAACCTTTTATGAACAGTAAGATCAAAGTAGCGGTTTACGGCTACGGCAATATCGGCCGTGGCGTAGAGGCCGCAATCACCAAATGCCCCGATATGGAGCTCGTTGCGGTTTTCACCCGTAGAGATCCGAGCAGCGTGAAGCCTCACGGAACGCACGTTCCCGTCTTTCGCGCCGAGGATATATACTCCTTCAAGGGCAAGATAGACGTCGTTATCCTCTGCGGAGGAAGTGCGACCGACCTTCCCGTACAGACACCCGACCTCGCGCGAGATTTTTGCGTAGTCGATAGCTTCGATAATCACGCAAATATCCCCGTTCATTTCGCAAACGTCGATAAGGTGGCGAGAAAGGGACGCACGACGGCTATCATTTCGTCGGGCTGGGATCCCGGACTCTTCTCGCTTATGCGTCTTTACGCAGAATCGGCTCTGCCAAACGGAGAGGGATACACCTTCTGGGGCAGAGGAGTAAGTCAGGGACATTCGGACGCGATCCGCCGTATAGACGGCGTAAAGGACGCCCGTCAGTACACAGTACCCATTCCTGCGGCGCTTGACGCGGTAAGATCGGGTAGCTGTCCCGAGCTTTCGACTCGCGAAAAGCACGAAAGAGTGTGCTACGTTGTAGCCGAGGAGGGCGCAGACCTTTCCCGCATCGAGCGCGAGATCAAGGAGATGCCCAACTACTTTGCACCTTACGATACCACCGTTTACTTCATAAGCGAAGAAGAGCTTAAAAGGGATCACTCGAAGCTTCCTCACGGAGGCTCGGTCATACGAAGCGGAAAGAGCGGCTTTGAAAACGAGAATACGCACGTAGTTGAGTTTTCCTTGAAGCTTGACTCCAACCCCGAGTTCACCTCGGGCGTGCTCGTTGCTTCTGCAAGAGCGGTTTTCCGTATGAAGGAAAATGAAATGTACGGCTGTACAACGCTTTTCGACGTTCCGCCCGCATATTTCCATCCGATGATCCCTGATGAGCTCAGAGCAAAGCTTCTTTAATGTAAATAAAAAATCCGCGATTTTATCGCGGATTTTTATTTTATCCTTTTTTCTTCAGCGGCGGAAGCTGTGCAAGAACTACCGCACCGAACATCAGAATCGAGCCGATGAGCTCGCGACTTGTCGGTACCTCGCCGAGGATCACAAGTGCAGAAAGGACTGCAAATACCGATTCGCAGCTCATAAGCAGAGACGCGAGCGTCGGGTGAAGATCCTTCTGCGCAACTATCTGCAGAGTGAACGCAACTCCGCTTGACATAACGCCCGTATAGAGAAGGGTTTTCCAAGCGGGAAGGATAGACGACATCTCGGGATGCTCGAAAAATATCGCAGGGATCAGAGTCACGATACCGCAGAAAAGAAACTGAAGGCAGGAGAGGAGAACTCCGCTCGTCTCCTTGACGAAATAGTCTGCCGCAAGTATTTGAGCGGCAAATCCGAAAGCGCAGAGTATGAGGAGAATATCGCCTCCTCCGACGGTAAAGCCCTCGGTCACCGAAAGGAGATAAAGAGCAACTATCGCAAGCGCTACCGACACCCAGAGCTTGGGAGTGACCTTCTGCTTAAAAAAGAGTCCGAAGATCGGAACGAGCAGAATATACATCGTGGTAATAAAGCCTGCCTTGCCGACGTTTCCGCCGCTTTCGGTGAGGTGCAGTATTCCGAACTGCTGTGTTACCATTCCGATAAGAAGAAATATACCGCAGACGAGTCCGCCGAGGATAGCCCTCTTTAACGATCTTTTGTCACTTGGTAAAACGAGGCTTTCGTCACCCCTTTTTTTGCCCGCTCTTTGCATAAATAAAAGAACGGGGATCAGCGCAAGACAGCCTATAAACGAGCGGACAGACACGAAGGTAAGCGGTCTGATATGCTCCATTCCGAGGCTCTGCGCTATGAACGCGCTTCCCCATATCAGCGCCGCGAGAAGAAGCAGCAGGGAAGATACCAGAGTCTTTGATCTCATTTTGATCCTTTCCGTAAAGTAAAACGGGAGCCAAAACTCCCGTTTTCTTTTACTTTTACGCTTTAATACAGTTTATGCAAGTCTTTGATACTTGCCTCTTATCTTCTTTCTTACGGCAAAGAAAATTCCGAAGAAGAGAAGAGTTGCAACTATTACCGAGCAGGTAATATAAATAGTAGGACTTACGTCGATATCCGATTTAAGCTCTTCCCAGAGACTGTTTATAAGGGCGAGCTTTTCGTTTGTGAGATTTATGTACGCAGTAGCGGTGATGCCGCTCGTTTCGTACATTTTCTCAAAGGCGTCGTCCTTTATTTCAGCCATATATTCTCTGTACTCCTCGCTGTTTACAACGAGACTGTTAGGAGATGCGTAGTAGGTGTACTCGGCATTTGCAATAGCCGGCTCCTCGGAGAGCATAAAGTTGATGTAACGCTCTGCGATAAGCTTGTTTTCGCTCGTTTTGGGAATGCACATCGCGTCAACGTAGAGGTTCGTGCCTTCCTTCGGATAGAAGAACTCAAGATCCTCGTTGTTTTCGTACATCGCAAGGAAGTCTCCTGCGTAGTATGCCGCGATCGCCGCCGAACCTGACTCCATCTTGTTGAAGATCTCGTCCATTACGTAGCCCTGAACGATATTTTTTTGCTCCTTGAGCTTGTCAAGAGCAAGTCTCCACTCGTCCTCGCTATCGGTGTTGACGTCGATTCCGAGATAGTACTGCGCCGTGCCGAATGCGTCGCGCGAGTTGTTGAACTGAAGAATGTTGCCCGAGTAGTCCTCGTCCCACATAAGCGACCACGATCCGATGTCCTCGTCCTCGGGATCAACCATTGTGGTATTGTAGATAATGCCGATCATTCCGTAGAAATAGGGGACTGAATAAACGCCGCCTTTGTCGTAATAATCGTACTTTGCGCCATCTCCGCGGAAATCGGGGAGAATGTTCGATGCGTTGGGAATGTTCTCATAGTTGAGCGGCGCGAGCATATCCTCTTTGATGAGACGCTCGATCATATAGTCGGACGGCACGATAACGTCGTAGCTGACCGATCCGCTCGAGAGCTTTGCGTACATATCCTCGTTGGAGGAATAGGTCGAATAGTTGACCTTGACTCTTTCGCCAAAGTTCTCGTAGTACCACTCCTCGAACGCCGCGTTGGAGTCAAGCGAGTCCTCGCTTCCGTCCGAGATGTACTCGCCCCAGTTGTAAACGTAGAGCGTTTTCACCGAGCTCTCTCCACTCTTCTTGCAAGAGGAAAATGCGAGAGCTACCGATAAAATCATAAGAAGTGAAAGGGAAAGGGAAATGACCTTTTTCATTTTCACATTGCCCCCTTTCTGCTCTTTTTCTTACTGCTCGCGCTTCCTGCGAAGTTAACTACAAGAAGAATAGTCAAAATAGCCGCGACGATAAGAGCACAGAGTGCGTACATGCTGAATTTTACGTTGTGAACCGTCTGGTTGTAAACGTAAAGGGGGAGAGTCTGGAAATTCGGCGAGCTGACGAAATGGCTTATAACGAAATCGTCAAGCGACATCGTGAAGCTCATCATAAGTCCCGAAACGATGCCGGGAATTATCTCGGGAAGCTCCACCGAGAAGAAAGCCTTAGCGGGCGTGCAACCAAGATCCTGTGCCGCCTCCGAAAGAGATCTGTCAAGAGAATTGAAGCGGGGGAGAATGGAAAGGAGTGCGTACGGCAGGTTGAAGGTGGTGTGCGCTATAAGAAGCGTACCGAAGCCGAAAACGTCCTTTGCTCCGATAAGGGTTGCGAGTGCAACGAAGAGAAGCATCATCGAAACACCGGTTACGATATCGGGGTTCATCATAGGCACGTTCGTTACCGATTTTATCGCGCCCTTGATGTATTTGTTTCTCATGTGATGCAGTCCGAGTGCGCCGAAGGTGGCAATAACGGTTGCGATCACAGAGGAAAGAACTGCGAGAACGAGAGAGTTTTTAAGCGCGGTGATAGCCGCCTCGTCTCTGAAAAGCTCGCCGTACCATTTGAGCGAAATGCCCGAAAATTCGCTGAGGCTTCCCGCATCGTTGAAGGAAAATACGATAAGAACGATAATCGGTGCGTAAAGCAGAGCGAAAATGATAAGCATATAGGATTTAGAGAGGAATTTCATATAATGATACCTCCTTCATCGTCCGAGAACTTGTTCATTATCCAGACCGAAATGAGGATAAGTATCATCATAACGAGCGAGACTGCCGCACCGACACTGTAAGTGCTGGTGTTCTTGAAGAGACGCTCAATAGTGTCACCGATAAGGTCTATCTTGCCCGCGCCGAGCTTCTGCGAAATGTAGAAGGTGCTTATCGAGGGGACGAATACCATCGTAACTCCCGAGATAACTCCCGAAAGAGTCAGAGGCATAATGACCTTTACCATAGTCTGAAGGGAGGTGCAACCGAGATCCTGCGCCGCCTCGATGTATCTCTTGTCAAGCTTTGTCATCGTTGTAAATATGGGAAGGACCATATAGGGAAGGAAGTCGTACACCATACCGAGTATAACGCCGAAATCCGATCCGACGATGCGAAGCGTTCCGAGACCGAGCTTTTCAAGAAGCGCGTTGAGGAGTCCTCCGTTGTCAAGCAGTGCCATAAGCGCGTAGGTTCTTATAAGCAGATTGCACCACATAGGGAGCATTATCAGTACCATAAGGACCTTCTGCATCTTCGGACTCGAGTTTGCCATAAAATAGGCAAGCGGATATCCGATGATAAGGCAGATGACCGTTGCGATCAGCGCAAAGGCGATCGAAAGTATAAATACGTTTGAATAAGAGGCAAGAGAGGTGATATTCGAGAGCGAAAAGCTGCCCGAGCTGTCCGTAAAAGCGAAGTAAAGAACGAAAAGCATCGGCGCTACGATGAACATCACTGCCCACGTTATGTGCGGAGCTGCCGCCATTTTTTGAAACAGCGATTTTCCTCTCATTTCTCGTCGTCCTCCTCGGCGCCCTCTTCGGGATCGGAGAGCATATCAAGCTCGTCCGAGAACGACGAATAGTCGCCGAACATATCCGAGAACTCGGATTTGTTCATAATGTGTATAGCGTCCGGCTCGATGTAGAGACCGATATGCTCGTTTTCTGCAACGAAATCGGTGGTCTGTATCATCCATTTGAAGCCGTTTATATCGACGATTATTTCCCAGTGAACACCCTTGAAGGTAACAGAGGTTACAGTACCCTCAAGCATACCCTTTTCGGGGGAGACAACGTCAACGTCCTCAGGACGGACAACAACGTCAATAGGCTGATTCTTGTCAAAGCCCTTGTCAACGCAGTCAAAGGTGTGACCCGAAAAGCGCACCTTGTAGTCGGAGATCATAACGCCGTCAACGATGTTACTCTCGCCGATAAAGTCGGCAACGAAGGCGTTTTCAGGCTCGTTGTAAATGTCGGTGGCCGAGCCGATCTGCTGGATCTGTCCGTTCTCCATAACGACAACGGTGTCAGACATAGAGAGAGCCTCCTCCTGATCGTGTGTGACGTAGATAAAAGTAATACCGGTCTTGCTCTGAATGTTTTTAAGCTCGTTCTGCATGTCCTTGCGAAGCTTTAAGTCGAGCGCGGCAAGCGGCTCGTCAAGAAGGAGAACGCGAGGATGATTTATAAGTGCGCGCGCAATAGCAACTCTCTGCTGCTGACCGCCCGAGAGCGTGTTTACGCGGCGCTTCTCAAAACCGCGAAGGTTGACAAGCGCGAGCATCTCCTTTACGCTTTCGGCAATGACCTCTTCCTTTTCCTTTTTAAGACGAAGTCCGAAAGCAATATTTTCAAATACGTTCAGATGGGGGAAAAGAGCGTATTTCTGGAATACTGTGTTGATATGTCTCTTGTACGGCGGAAGGTCGTTTATAAGCTGCCCGTCGAAATATACGTTTCCGCTGTCGGGAGTTTCAAATCCTCCGATTATACGAAGAGTAGTGGTCTTTCCACATCCCGAGGGACCGAGAAAGGTCACAAATTCGTTATCGTGGATCTCAAGGCTGACGCCTGCAAGCACCTGCTCACCGTCATAACTTTTGGTGAGATTTTCAAGTCTTATTACAACGTTTGAATCCGGTGTGAGCTTTTCTTTCATTCTACCTCAATAATACCTCCGTGGGTTATTACTAAAATATCGCATTTTCCAGCACTGTAAACGACAAAGAAAATACAGCATATTATAACAGATTTTTATCGTAATTGCAACAGTTTTTTAAAAAAATATCTCACACTTCGACGCATTACGGCAATATTTTTGTTTTAAAGTGTATTTTTTTGGAAAATAATAGAAAAAGAGAGCTTTTAAAATTAAAAGCTCTCTTGAAAATCAGTTTTCAGTATAGTTGTAAACGAAGGTGTAGTCCGCGTTTTCCGTATCGTCAAACGGGCCGTTGTCGATAGCGATATCTATTTCGGCAAGCTCTTCCGCGCTGCCTCCGTAATATACGCTTTTCAGCTTCAGGCAGTTCGAGAATGCGCGTATCTCGATCACCTTGACCCCTTTTCCGAAATACAGACTCTCAATAGACGCGCAGTTCTGGAAAGCAAACTGCTCAACGTATTCGAGCGAGTCGGGAAGAGTTATCTCTGTAAGTGCCGCGCAACCCGAGAATGCTCCGTCGCATATTCTGATAACACTTTCCGGAATATCCACCTCTGAAAGGGCAGAGCAGCCGTGGAATGCGTACGCCGAGATCTGCTCGACGTATTCGGGGAAATCAACCTTTTTAAGCGACGTGCAGTATTCAAACGCCTTTTCGCCGATAGACTCAACGTAGTCGGATATCACGACCTCGGTAATGGCACTTGCTCTTGAAAATCCGCCCTCGGCGATGCCTCTGACAAGCGTGTTGTCAAATACGTCGGGAATTATTATTTTTCCGTCTCCGGTGTATTCCTCTGCCTTGAAGGACAGCTCGCCGTCCTCGTTTATTTTGAACCAGGGAGCCTCCTTTTTCGTCAGTACGGTGACGTCATCGTAGGTGAGCGGATATATCTCGTCAAGGACTGCTCTTTTTTTGATAAGTCCTCCGAGGAAGGTGTTGTAGCAGATGAGGAATATAAGGAAAATAGAAAGGACTGCAATTCCGATAGAATAGAGAGTTATCTGACGCTTGTCGGCCTTTTTCTGCTGTTCTTCCTTTATCGCCTTTTCTTTTTCCTCTGAAATGCGCTTTTTTTCAAGCTCGGACTTTTCGAGAGAGGCGGCAATTTCCTCGTATTTGTCAGCGAGCGCGCTCGAATCTCTGTATCCTCCGATAGAGCGGAGAACACCTGCATTTTTGCGGTAGCTCTCGCTGTTTTCCTCGCATTTCGTGGCTCTCTGATATATGCTCTCGAGGAACTCGGGATCGTAAAGCGAAAGCAGATTCTGACTGTCGCTTTCCTTGTTTATCTTGTCGGGCAACTTTGCGGCCCTCCTTTCGCGTGTTTGCATAGTGATATTATACTACTTGTTAAAGGCGCTTGTCAAGTACATTTTGTGAATGCAGGAGAATCTTCAAATAAAAAAGAAAATTAACAAAAAAACTGTTGCAATAATCAAATAAAAGTATATAATGTACTTAAGTGTCAAATTTCAGTATGGAGGGAAGCAGTATGTCCGAGAGGGCGAAGGTCAGATTTTACTTTTTCTTGATAGCATCGCTGTCGATAGCGCTCGTCGTGTCGCTCGTTATCGGAGCCTGCTTTTTCATATCTCTCAGAAAGAAGGATAAAACCGAGTCGATCGGCAGATATAAGCTCTCGATAGGACTCGTCGATACCGCTCTTTCAAACAGTACGGTCTCCTCTAAAAATATAATGCGCGGAGACGTTATGTGCACAAGCTTCACGCTGCTCTCCGAAAAGTGCGGATATACGAAGGTGACAAACGGAAACGAGATCCGCTATTATCTCAATAATAACGATAACGATATGATTCTCCTCGTTGTCGGAAGCGACGTTGCAAAGCTCAACGGAAATCCGGTACACCTTTCCACGCCCGTTTATAAGATAGGAGAGACGCTTTACGTGCCGATGGATCTTATAATCAATTATTTCGGCGGAATAAGCGTTACTGTCGATAACGAAAAGGCGACGATACTTATTGAATATATAGATCCCAAGGAATGTTTTTTGAAGCTCAAAGCACCCGAGACGACCGCTCCGCTTGATGAATCTGATTTTAAATAAAACGGATGTTTTACGAAAGGAGTTTTAAGAAATGAAAAAGACACTTGGAATAATTTTATCTATGATTCTTGTCGCATCTCTTGCGCTTGTAATAGTCGGAGCATTTAAGCTGCTCAATATGTCGGAGGTGACGGACGGTACGAATGTGCCGAGCGGTGAGAATACGGGAAATAACAGTCAGCCCGAAGAGGACACAGAGGGTGACAGCACGACTACCGATGAAAATACACAGACTCCTCCCGAGGATGATAATCAGAATGAGGAGATTCCCGAGCCCGAGATCATTCCCGAGGTAGGCGTCAAGGAAGAATATACCGAAGTTCTCGAGAACATATGGACAGAGGACCGCTATCACGCATCCTATATCTCGTTTGAAGAAGAGGTAGAGGGAAGCATAAGCGTGAAAATGTATTTCGGCACCTTTATCGGAGTGTCCGATACCGCCGACTATAACGATACCGTTGTCCGTATAGTTCTGCGTAGCAGCAACAGCGGAACCCTTCTTCTTGCAGAGCTTGCAGGAAAGGATTTCTATAATGATAATTATCTTTGCGAAAAGATAGACGAAACGTCGGTAAAATATACGAGAATGCTTTCGGTAGACGTTCCCTCGATACTTATGAGCGAGGATAAGGGTCAGCTGACCTTTGAATTCTCCGCCGTCAAGAAGGATGCTGAAAGCGGAGTTGAGATGCTCTTTGAAAAGGTAGAAAATAATATCTATTACAAAAAGACTGATGCGGGATATAAGCTTGACCGTACCGAAGAGAAAACTATCATATTCACATACGAATATCTGACCGATATTTCGGATTATATCGACTATATCGAGCCTACCGGCGATAATTGGAGTGACGAATATCTTCTTCTCGTTAATCCTTGGAATCCGATAGAGAAGGGCCAGGAGCTTACTTACGATTTCGTAGGCAACCAGGTCGTCCTCGGCGACATCAACGATTATAGTTTCAACTACAGACCCAGCCTCAAGCTTAACGAAACTGCCGCTAAGGCGCTTACTGCTATGTTTAAGGAGGCGCTTGCTACCGGAAAGTTCCAGACTAAGCATATGCAGGTCGTCAGCGCACATAGAGGCTACGATCAGCAGGAGTCTATATTCAATAGAAACGTGTCTAACACTAAAAAATACGTTTGTACGGACGAGAACTGTGCTCACGTTTATATAAGCAAAAACTCGTATAGAAAATGTGAGGTCTGCGGATCCTCGGTAAAGACTGTCGGCATATCCAAGGAAGAGGCGCAGGCACAGGTAAAGACCTATTCGTGCGCTCCCGGAACGAGTGAGCATCAGACGGGTCTTGCAGTTGACCTTGCAGATATTACAAAGGGCGATGCAATTCTTGAGGAGCCCTTCAAGGATACTGCAGCAGGAAAATGGCTTGCCGAGAACTGCACGAAGTTCGGATTCATTCTGAGATTCGAAGCAGATAAGCAGGACATCACCGGAATAATCTATGAGCCTTGGCATTTCAGATACGTAGGAAGATACCACGCTACCCGTATGACCGAGCTCGGACTTTGCCTTGAAGAATACGTTGAGCTTCTTAAGGAAGAGGGATATTTTGACGATGCAGACTCGGTGCATAATCCCTCCAATATGGAAATTGCAGAGGACTCCTTTCTCATAAAGGGCTGAAAACGAGAGTTAGAACCGTAAAAGTTATATCGAATTGTGTTTTTTGAGCAATTTACACAAAAAAATATCTAATATTTTGTGCAAAAAAGATATTGCCTTTTTCTAAAAAAAGTGATATAATCTCTCTTGCTGAGACGGCCCGTTGGTCAAGCGGTTAAGACGCTAGCCTCTCACGCTGGAAACATGGGTTCGATTCCCGTACGGGTCACCAAACGTAACAAATCCGAACTATTTCGTAAATCGAAATTGGTTCGGATTTGTTTTTTACTATAATTATTCGAATTGTTGAGTTTTGAGCGAGGTCACGCGACCTCGCTCTTTTTCTTTTTCTCGGTATCCTGCCCCGCTTTCCACTCGGCAAATTCTCTCTGTCCCTGCTCCGATTCAAAGTAAGCGACGATATCAGGCAGAAGACAACGGGCGATTTCTTTGGGGATGTGTTCCGGTATCTGCGGAATATGGCTCGCTCCGCGCGTATCACGGAACAGAAATTCAAGGCGAAGGAGGAATCGCTTGAACCAACCTGCGTTAATATATTCCTCACGCAGAAACCATGT
>JAZSKY010000033.1:0-9558 GCA_045535095.1 Eubacteriales bacterium
GGCGTAGCCGACGGAGAGGGCAAGACTGCTAAAAGCCCTCTCACCCGCTATCGCGGGAGCTCTCCCGAAGGGAGAGCCTTGTTAAACGTCTGTGAGTCTTTAGAGGCACAGGCTTTGCAAAGGAAGAAAAGTAAAACAAAAGCAGACGGAGTACCGTCTGCTTTTGGTTATTTCTTCTCGCGTCTTTCGTTCATTCTCATAAGAGACTGCAGCTTGGGGAGGTTATACCTCAAAACGAATGTGGGCATAAGGTTCAAAACTGCGTTGACAAGGGCAACGGGCAGTCCGACACGTAGGGCGCAGGGCGTATGGCAGATAAAGAGTATCAAAAATCCGACGAAAACGCACGCGATGTGAATTACAACGCCATAATTTGCTTCGAGAACGTATCTTTTTAAATATTCGCTGTTTTTCGGCTCGTAAACCTTGTTTTTGTGAAAGCTTGTGAATCCGCCAAGCTCGGGGACCTTTCCGCGCCATTTTCTGACGCCGAAACGGGCGTAGATGTGGCACTCCTTGTTTGAAACCCTCGAAAGACGGCTTTCGTACGAAAACCACCTCTCGGGAAGCCGTCTGATTATAAATGCGGCGACCCCGTCAAACGCGATCACGCAGAGCGTGTTAAGTATCGGCAGATATATCGCGCCAAGGACTCCCTCGGGAAGGGGCGAGACGCCCGAAAAAAGCAGATTTGCCGTGATAATTACGACGTTTCCGATAAGAATTATCCAAAAATAAAGCATTTTAGTCCACTCCTGTATCGCCATAAGTGAGGGGTACGCCGTAAACCGATTCGTAAAGCTCTTTCCACGCCTCGAAATTTCTGTTTTTCATATCCTCTGCCGCCTCGCGCGGCTTTTTGTCCTTGTCGGGATAAATGGCAGGCAGAATGTGGACCGTGTATTTCTGTATCGGGAAGCCGTCCGCGCCGATCTTCTCGCTGTCTTGCATAGTCAGAAAGAAGGGAATTACGGGAGCATCTGCCTTGACTGCAAGCTGAAAGGCTCCGCTTTTCAAGGGACGCGGCTTTTTGTAGTTCCACCACATAGCCTGCTCGGGATAGATAAGTATTTTTTCGCCTCTTTTTATAAGCTCACAAAAAGCGCTTGTAAATTCGCGCATAACGGTGTGCGACGATGTAAGGGGCAGGGTATTGCAATGTCTGAAGAAATAGCCGTAAAGACCGGGAAAAGAGGTGTAATTCCCCTCGCGAATGACCTTGTAGAGCCTTTTTCTGCCGAGATCCTTCTCGATCGCCTTGAAAACGGCGTACTGCTCGTAAGGACTAAAATGGTTGCTCGTTATTATCGCGCCGCCCTTGACCGCGCGGTAATTTTCGAGACCGCGCACCTCCTCGATTATAAGCTCTTTGCGGCGGATAAGTCTGTCAAAATAGGTCTTTGCGCAGAAATTTGCTATTTCCGAGGCGATTTTTGAGGAAAGCTTCTTTTTCGTGTAGTCACACTCGCCGCTTTTCAGAGGACGCGTGGGCGGATCGTTTTCAACGTCGATGTCAAACCAGCCGTTTTTTTCGTGAAGCTCGATTTTACGGAGTATTTCAAGTCTGTCGGGCGACTTTTCGGGGATCTGCTTCGTCTTTTTCATTTTCACACTCTCCTTTCCTCACGGGAGATCTCGTCAAGCGCGAGCTTTACGAGATTTTCAAAGGTCTCTTTGTCCTTTTTCTCGTCCTCAGGCGTACGCGAGGACTTTATTTCTCTCAAAATTTCATAAAAATCGCTCTTTTTGGCGTATTTCCAGAAAATATCGCCGTGGTCGATACCGTCATAGTGCCAGGGGCGCTCTGCCATTTTGTAGTGAACGATATAAGGCTCGATGCCTCGCATATTCTCGGCAGGCATAAGATTCCAGCTGTACGGGAAATAGTAAACCTGATCTTTGCAAAGGACGTTCAGATAGTCCTGATCCTGCGCAACGGGGAAGGATCTCTCGCTAAGAAGCTCGACAAAGCGCGCCTCAAGGTCGATCTCGCGCATCTTTTTTAAGTTCATTGTCAAAATTCCTGCATTAAAATACTTTTTGCGCGGAATTTTCAGTACCTTTTCGGAATATTCTCCGAAAACGGGGAGGAGCATCACGTTTTCCTGCACCGCGCCGACGAGAGCGTCTCCGACGTCGGTAAGGAACATCTCGGAAAGGTCGCGATCGACTACTGTGTCCGAGTCGATATAGATAGCCTTGTCGTACTCGGGGAAGGCGTTTGCAATAAAAATGCGAAGATAGGTCGATGCCGAGTAGTAGTCTCTTATCGCGAGGCGGTCGGATATAGCGGAGAGCTTATTCTCAAGGTCCTCGAAAACCACCGCGACGTTTTCTCTTTCGAGAGAGGCGATCTTTTCGCGGTTTTCACTACTCATATTTGACGCGATTACGTGAATTTTATATCTATCGGTCTTTTTCGCGTTTGAAATAAGCGAGAGAAGGGACACGCCGAGAAGGGGCGCGTAGGCATCGTCCGCTGCGTAAAAGACGGGTATTACTTTTGAAGACAGGGTCGTCATAACACTTTCTCCTTTTTGGGGTTTTAACGAAAAGAATTATAATAAACAAACTCTACAAAGTCAAGAGAATTCATTCTAAATATAATTCTACCTCTCACCAAAGAGGAGAAATGCGATTCTCCGAATCGGAGAATTGACGATTTTACTTGACAAAATGGCGTTTTTGGTGTAAAATAAGGCTATGAGTAACAATTTTAACGTCCAAGACAACCTTATAAACAATATGATCGCGCTCAGACGCGCGAAGGGACTTACCCAGATCGAGCTTGGCGAAAAGATCAACTATTCGGACAAAACCATAAGCAAATGGGAGAAAGGCGACTCGTGTCCGAACGTCGAAGCGGTTTACAGACTCGCGAAATTCTATGACGTAAGCGTAGATGATCTCCTCTCCGCCGACTTTAAAAACGAAAGCGCGGGCAACGCAGCTCGCCGACAGCGCAGATACAGTAAGCTGATAATCTCCTGCCTTGCGGTGATCGCGGTCTGGATAATAGCAACGGTTATATTCTCGGTTTCGCTTATCAACTCGGCTCCTGCACCGTGGACGGTGTTCGTTTCGGCAATGCCTGCATCGGCGGTCGTAGCGCTCGTTTTCAACTCGATGTGGGGAAACACGAGATACAACTACCTTATAATATCCATTCTTTTGTGGACTCTCCTTGCCTCGATATTCCTCGGCGCGCTTGAGTACGCAAGGATCCTTTGGGTAATCTTCCTTATCGGAATACCGATACAGATATCCATAGTTCTCTGGTCTCTGCTCAAAAAGAGACCGTCAAGCCCTCGTTTTAAGGAGGAAGAAAACGAAAAATAATGAAAAAACAGCAAGAATTTAAATTCTTGCTGTTTTGTTTTATTATCTTCCGCTTGTAAAGGTCTTTCCTGCCTGATATTTGTCGCCGAGAAGCTCGGTGACGCTCACAAATTCGTATCCCTGCTCGTCAAGAAGCTGAAGGATTCGGCAGTATGCAAGATAGGAGTTTTCGTAAAGCTCGTGCATAAGAATTATGCTTCCGTCACGCACCTGTGCCATTACGTTGTCAACTATCGCCTGAACGCTCTGCTCCTGTGGTCTGCTTTCGGTGTTGGTCTTATAATTGTAATCGTAGGAGTCAACGTCCCAACGGATTATCGCGTACTCGCTCGCATTTGCGCGCGCGGCGGTGATCTGACCGCCCGGAGGACGCAGCAGCTTCACGTCATAGCCGGGGACGTACTTTTGAATGATAGCCTCGGTCTTTGAAAGCTCGCTGTAATAGACGTCATCCGAGCAGACGTCGAAAAAGTTCGCTTTTTCGTGCGTCCACGCGTGGATTCCGATATCCCAGCCGTTTTCGACCGCGTAGGCGAGTCCTGTTCCGGTGCTTGTGTTCCACTCAACTCGGTTTCCGACGATGAAGAATGTGCCTGCGCCGCCGTATTTCTTCATTTCGTCAACGAATTTCTGCTGATATGCCGAGTAGGGGCCGTCGTCTATCGTTATTGCAACCCTCTTTTTCGGTGTGGTGTCGGTATTCTGATCTCCGCTCGGCGTGTCAGGAGTCTCGGTGCCGCCATCCCCTTGATTCTGGTCGTTTTCAGAGGTATTGCCACCGTTTTCGCTGACGTTTTCGTCGTTTTCAGCGTCTGTGTCCGATCTTCCGACCATCGTCATAGAAAATATCGCGCAAAAAACGCAGATAGCGGCAAGAAGAAGGGAAAATGCGGTAAGTGCCGTTTGTTTCAACTTGTTTTCCTCTTTTTTTGAATTATTTGTTGCAGATAGCCGCCGCACCGATGATTCCTGCATCGTTTCCGAGGGTGGCTATTCTTATTTCGGTCTGCGGAACGCCGTCGCGCGAGTAGCATTCGCTAAACACGAGCTTCTTTACGGGATCGAGAAGGTAATCGCCCTCGTTGCAAACACCGCCGCCGATCGAGAGGATCTCGGGCTGGAAGATGTTGATTATGTTGGTAAGTCCGCAAGCGAGATAGCTGACGTATGCGTCAACGACCTCTTTGCCTGCCTTGTCACCAAGACGAGCCGCCTTGAACGAGGTCTTTCCGCCTGCCTTTTCGAGTTTTCCGTCGCAAAGATCCCACATTTTGGAGTCCTTGCTTGCTTCCATCTTCTCTTTTGTCATCTTGACGAGACCGGTTGCCGAGCTGTAAGCCTCCCAACAGCCCTTTCTGCCGCAAGAGCAGGGTCTGCCGTCCTTTTCGATAACGATATGTCCAAGCTCGCCTCCTGCGTGGTTAAAGCCTGAGTAGATCTTGCCGTCGATAATGATTCCGCCGCCGACGCCTGTGCCGAGGGTTATCATAGCCGCGCATTTTGCTCCCTTTGCCGCGCCTGCGACCGCTTCGCCGAGAGCCGCCGCGTCAGCATCGTTTGCAAGGTGTATTTCGGAAATTCCGGTGCGCTCGGTGAGCATTTTTGCGAGGGGTACGTGGTGCATACGAAGGTTGTTCGCATATACTACAACGCCCGTTTCGGGGTTTACCGTTCCGGGAGACGCAACGCCAACGCGCGCGATGTCCTTTACGGTGAGTCCTTCCTCTGCGATAAGCTTCATACAGAGGGCAGCCATATCGTCGATTACGTAGGAAATTTCGCGGTCCGCTCCTGTGGGAACGCTTCCTTTGCGTATTATTTCGTTGTTTTCGTTGACTATTCCGACGGCAATATTCGTTCCGCCGAGATCGATTCCGATAGTGTACATAGTGTCTGTCTCCTTAAAAGGGTTTTTAGTTGTTTTTATCATTAAAATCCTCGTCGTCGAGGTAAATTGTGCCGTCGTCACTTTGTTTCTTGCCCTTTCCCGAGTAGATCGAGATGAGCGAGATAACGAGTATTATAACCGACGCGCCGATTATCACCCAACCGATAATAGTGAGGATAAGCGCGAAGATCTTGTCCGCAATTCCGCTTGCGGCAGGGAAGAATACGATAAGAAGAACGCCAAGCGCGATCTTGGGAAGAAGTGCCTTTGCGCGGGACGCTCTGTACTCCTTCGGTTTTGAGAAAACGATCTCAATAATGGGCATAATAACGAGATATGCCGCAATTATCGGGATAATTATGCGGTTGTGATAGAAAATCAGGATAAGTCCCGACGCAATTCCGAGAGTTGCCGAGATGAGCGAAAGCTTTCCTGCAAGCGACGAAAGGTTCGATGCCGCAAGGAAAAACTCGGGAATTGCAGAGATCAGAGTGAACACTCCGAAAATTATGAAAACCACTCCGACGAGGTCGGAAAGTGAGAAATGCGACGGCAGATTTCTGATAAGAATACCTATAAGAATCCCAAATGCCGCGCTGATTACCGCTCCTGCGGTCAAATTAGATCTTTGTTTCATTTTTTGTCACCTTTCTTGGTTAAAACTGCTTTAAAACCTTGAGAGTCAGCTCGCTGTCCGCGTTATAAACTGCTTCCGCAACGCCGAAAAAGACTCCGTTTTCGTAAAAAGCGAATTTTTCTCCGACCGACGCGCTCGGCGCGACCTTTGACGCGAAAAGCTTGACGCCGTTTCTTGCAAGATTTGCATAAAAAGGTGCAAGATCGAGCCTTGTATAGTCGGAAAAAGCCTTTTCTATCGGGATAAGAAGGGAAGCTCTTTCCTCTGTTGACAGAGACTCTATTTCATCAAGTGTATGCGACTCGTCGAGCGAAAATCCGCAATTTTCGCGGCGCTCGAGCGAGGACATAAGTCCGCCAACGTTAAGAGACGCGCCAATATCGGAACAAAGCGTGCGGATATAAGTACCCTTCGAGCATTCAACCGAGAGAAGATAGTCGCCGCTTTGCTCGTTCACGCACTCGCAGTCGAGTCTGTGGACGGTGATAGGTCTTGCCTCGCGCTCGACAGTCTCTCCGCTTCGCGCGAGGTCAACGAGCTTTTTGCCGTTTACCTTTAATGCGCTGTACATCGGGGGAATTTGCATTATTTCGCCGACAAAATTGCGACAGGCTGCAAAAACCTCGTCCTTTGACGGAAGAGCCTCGGCTTTCGTCAGAATATTTCCGCTGATATCCTCGGTGTCCGAGGTCACGCCGAGCTTTAGTCCTGCAACGTACGCCTTTTTCTGGCTCATAAGGTATTCGGACGCCTTTACCGCGCGTCCGATAAGCACGATAAGTACGCCCGTTGCCATCGGATCGAGCGTGCCCGTATGTCCGACCTTTTTCGTGTTGTAGAGTCGGCGGAGCTTGTTTACAACGTCGTGCGAGGTAAATCCGCTCGGCTTGTTTATGCACAGAATACCCGATACTTCGGGGATTTTTTCACTACCTGACACTTTACTGCTCTTCCTCTTCCTCGGTCTCCTCGGGAATATCGACCTGTTTTAAAAGCTCGAATATTCGCGCGCCGTTTTCCATCGAGCGATCGTACACGAAGGTAAGCTCGGGGGTCTGGCGGAGATTTAATTTTTTTGAGAGGGAGGAGCGGATAAAGCCGCTCGCGCTCTTTATACCCTTTTTCACCTCGTCGGGAGTCTTGCTGCCGAGGAAGGAATAGTATATTTCAGCGGTCGAGAGGTCGGGCGCGGCGTGGACTCTCGTGATGCTGAAAACGCAGCCTTCAAGTCTTGCATCGCGGACGGTGCGCATTATCTCACCGAGTGCGCGCGTGATCTCCTCGTCTATTTTTGCCTGTCTGTATTTTGCCATTTTATTTTACCTTTCAAAAACCTCTTGGAGTTTTCTATTTTACCATCTTTACACCCTCTTGTCAAGGTGTATTTCGTTTTAATTTTATGACTTTTTTGAGAAAAACTCTTCCTTTATATTATATATAATAGAATCCGAGTCAAGTCCGCAGGTTTCAAGTGCGCTTTTGCCGTTTTTCGACACGGCAAAATCCTCGATCGCTTTTATAAGGATCTGTCTGTCCGACGTATTCTTGGTTTTGCTCATCTCGGCGCACAGGAGCATTGACGCGCCTCCGTTTTTGATTCCCTCTTCAACAAAGACTATCGGTGCCTTGCTGTCGGGCAGGGCGTTAAGAAGGGCGCTTGCCGACTCGCCGTACGGCGCGAGCTTTTCAAGGACTATGACCTTGCATCTGATGCCGTCTGCAAGAAGCTTGTCTGCGGCGTCAAGAGCCTGTCTGAATATTCTTCCGTATGTGACTATCACGCAGTCGCACTCCGAGTCGCCCGATGCGAGAGTGTGCGGTGCAACGCGCGAGAGCTTTGAGAGTGCGTTGGCACATTCCTCGCCCGACGGATATCTTATAAACGAGGGCTTTTCCGAGGCGCTTGCCTCGTAAAGTGCATTTTTCAGCGACTCGAACGAGACGGGCGCGTATATTTCGGCGTTCGGGATCGCCGAAAGGAAGGAAACGTCAAAGATTCCGTGGTGAGTAGGGCCGTCCGCATCTGCAAGTCCCGCTCTGTCGATCGCGACCACGACGGGAAGCTCCTGAAGAGCTATATCGTGCACGATATTATCGTAGCTTCTCTGTAAAAACGAGGAGTACACCGCGAAAACGGGGCGTTTTCCTGCCGCGGCAAGTCCTGCGGCAAAGGTTGCGGCGTGAGACTCTGCAATTCCGACGTCGAAGAATCGGTCGGGAAAGCGCTTTTCAAACTCGGTGAGTCCGCATCCGTGCGACATCGCGGCAGTTATTGCGCAAACGCGCGAGTCCTTCTCGGCAATTTCGGTAAGACATTCTCCGAAAACGCTCGAAAAGGTCTTTTCGGGGACTTCCTTGGGATAAACGATGTGGAACTTTTCAGGCTCTGCCTCGGCAGGTGCGTATCCGAGCCCCTTTTTTGTCTTGAGGTGTACTACACAGCTCGTTCCGCGCTTTTTTGCGTGCTCGAGAAGCTCGATAACCTTTTCGGTGTCATTGCCGTCAACAGGTCCGAGATATTTGAGTCCGATATTTTCAAAATAGTTGCTTCCGTAAAGGTTGTTTTTGATCTTTCGCTTGATCCTGCGCAGTCCGTTTGCAATACGCGAGCCGAGCGCGGTCTGCGAAAGGGTCGATTTTGCGCTATTCTTTACGGTAAAATACTTTTTCGTTGAGCGTATGTTTGATATGTATCTTGCAAATGCGCCCACGTTTTTCGAGATCGACATCTCGTTTTCGTTGAATATTATAATAAAAGGAAGGGAAGGATCGAGATTGTTGAGCGCCTCGCTCACCATTCCGCCCGTAAACGCTCCGTCACCGATAACGACTACCGTGTGCGAGTCCTTGCCGTCAAGCCTGTCTGCAAAGGCAAAGCCGAGTCCTGCCGAAAGGGAGGTCGAGCTGTGTCCGCTGCCAAAGGGATCGTGCTCGCTCTCGCTTCGCTTGGTAAATCCCGAGAGTCCGCCCGGCGCGCGCAGAGTGTCAAAGCCGTCAAGTCTGCCGGTCAGTATCTTGTGCGTGTAGCACTGGTGTCCGACGTCCCAGATAATACGGTCGCGCGGTGAATCGAAAACGCTGTGCAAAGCTATCGAAAGCTCAACTACTCCGAGGTTCGACGCAAGGTGTCCGCCGGTTACGCTTACCTTTTCAACGAGAAAGGCGCGGATCTCCGAGGCGAGCGCATCAAGCTCGGAGGGAGAAAGCTTCTTCACGTCAAGCGGAGAATTTATATTCGAAAGATAGGGAAATTTGTTTTTGTCCATAATTTTGCCGCTTCTTTGTCATTTTACTTCATTATATAATAAATTATACATTTATATTGCGTATTTGTCAAGACGGACGGGAAAAATCGCAAAATAAAGAGAAAAAACCGAAAAAAGATGAAAAAATTCAAAAAAGGTATTGACAAAACGAAAGCTTAGTGATATACTGTCAAAGCGCTCAAACGAGAGCGCGCGTAGCACAGTCAAAAAACCGCGTAAATACCGAGGATTTTAAGTACGGGCAGAAGCAAATTGCCGCAAAATACTTAAAAAATTGAAATTTTTTTAAAAAACACAAAAAACTTTCAAAAAAGGTATTGACAAAGCGGAAAGGTAGTGCTATAATAACAAGGCTGACCCCAAAACGGGGAAAGCGAGATCGGTCCTTGAAAATTGAACAACAACGAGAAAGTACAAAGCTTAAGATT
>JAZSKY010000052.1:0-2703 GCA_045535095.1 Eubacteriales bacterium
GGCTACTCCTCGACCGACTAAAATTAACAGGCAGGTGAGGGGTAGGCGTACCAAAGGTGCGGCTTTGCTTCTCCCGTTTTAATACACCACTTGACTAAGCGACATTTTTAGTGTATAATGTCGGTAGAGGTGATATTGTGAGAAAGATATTGATTGTTTTTACCTGCCTTGCAATTATATTTTCCTTAGTCGCTTGTAATAACATTAAGTTTACGGAAAAAGAAAACAAAACTGTTGTATCGACCGACGGAACGGAATATACCTTTGTTGGTAACGAAGGTGCTGTTTACTGCTTTGGAGAATGGGAACTTATCGGTTGTGTAAAGGGTGAGAAAAGATCATTTTTTCATCTTTCAAATCTAATTAAAACGGGTATGTACTCTGTCAACGGCAGTCAAGATGTTTTGGTTAGATATTTTCCTGACAACGAGTGGGCGGCTGTGTACGTCAAGTCCGAATTGCTGGAAAAGGACGTTTCTCTCGATAACTGCATAAGATTTTCGCTTGTAAAAGGGAATCATATATTAAATAGCGGAAACGTAACGTTGCCTGATAACGGTATAACCGAGTGTGAGCAGTTTCTTAATGATATAAAGAGCGGACAAACAGCAGAAGAAGCAGGACTGTATGATTTAATAAGAAAATCGGACGGAACTCTGAATAATTGCTACATTTACGGATATGTTTGCGGAGTTTTGCAGGAAGATCTTAATTTAGTCATTCCTTTGCAGATCAACTCTTTTGACGATAAAGCGTATTCCATAGAAATTGATGAGGTTAACTATGTTTTATCCGAAGAATGGTTGAACAAATTGATCAATGCATCAAATGGACACAATTAACCAAACTTGAACATAAAAAACACCGCAAGTGCGGTGTTTTTTTACATCTTATGAAAAATCGGTTTTCTGTTTTCAAAGGTGCAAACGTATCCGAAAACGTCCTTTGCAATTTCGGTAGCACCCGAAATTCTCTCGCCGACGCGCGAAGGGGAGTGCGCGTCCGAGCCGACGGTGATTATCTCGCCGCCAAGCTCACGAAATCTCTCAACAAAGGCTCTCGACGGGATAAACTCGCCGTAATCGTCGAATCCGCTCGTGTTTATCTCGATACCCTTGCCCTTTTTGATAAGCTCCTTAAAGATCTCGTCGCAAAGGCCTGCGTGGTCTGCATAGTGCAGATATTTTGCCGAAAGACCCTCGGGCGAGCGCGTGACGTATCTGCAAACGTAATTGAGATGTCCGAGTACGTCAAAATCGGAGTGCGCCTTGACGCACGAAAGAACGTGCAGAAGATACTTCTCAAACGCCTTGTCAGCGCTGTCAAGACCGCGCCAGAATTCGGGGAAATAGGGATCGTTTCCGTCTGCATAGTGGATGGATCCGATAACGAAATCGAAATTATAGGAGCCAAGAAGATCGGAAAGCTCGCGCGTGTTCCAAGGGGTGAGTCCGAACTCAACGCCGCGGCGAATTTTCACAAGGTCGGACGAGAGCGCGCCGTACGCGCCTTCGTAGTCGCTGATAGTGAAAATATCCTTTTCTTCACGCCTTACGTCGTTAAAATCGTAATGGTCGGTGAAGCAAATTTCGGAAAGTCCGGCATTTTCCGCCGCTTTTACCATATCGATAGGAGATGCGTCGGTATCAAACGATACTCGGCTGTGCATGTGATAATCGTACATAATTTTATTCCTTACTAAGATTTTCGGAAAAGATTTTTACCTCGCCACTGCGGTATTTTTTGATGAAATCAAGCTCGTTTTCAATGGGAGCTTCGGTCCAAATTCCCGCAAGAGCGGTCTGAGATGCGCCCTTGTGATTGTCGCTTCCCGCAAAGACGGGCAGACCGTAATTTTCGGCGTATATCTCAGCCATTTTGTTTTCAAACTCGGTGCGATTTGCGTTTAATGTCTCAATTCCGTGGACGTGACGGGGGAAGAGTCTGATGTGGTCGATATATTTCGCTTCTCTGAAAGGGTGCGCCTGAATTATCAGCGCGCCGTTTTCGGCAAGGAAGGTAAGTTCCTCGCTCTTTTTCATACTCATTATTTCGGGGTGCGAAAGAAACCACGCCTTGTCGAGTCCGTAAACGAGAAAGTCGGTGCCCTTGTATGCAAGCTCCGCGCCTAAAAATACCTTGATTCCAAGCTCTTTGCCGATTTCGAGTGCGCTTTCGTAGTCCGAAAAGAAGAATTCTATTTGATCCTCGTAGGGCAAAGCGCGATCGAGATCAATGTTTCCGTCGATGAAATGATTCGTCACGAAAACTCCGTCGTATCCGAGACCTTTATAAAATTCAAGATTCTCTCTGACTCCGGCGCGTGCGCACCTACTGACAGGAGACGTGTGAAGATGTGTTTCGTATTTAAACATAGTAAACTCCGCGTGACGTATCGTCTATAATTTAATTATACACCCCAAAATCGAAAAAAGCAAGAGAAAGGGAAGACTAAACCACAAAAAGACGGTATTTTTTTCAAAAAATACGAAATATCTGCGCGTGTAGCAGTAAATTCGGTAAAAAATCCCCACCGATCTCGGTGGGGATAGTTTTTTGTTTATAACGGACCGTCGGGGACTGTACAGTGTAGTATGATAGTATACAGGTAGTGCAAGATGATTGTATACAGTTTTGTGATATAATAAAGGCAAGAAAAATGACCTAAAAGGAGGTTGTTCAAATGCCTTGGAAGGACAAAAC
>JAZSKY010000011.1:0-20234 GCA_045535095.1 Eubacteriales bacterium
ACAGAACAAACATCAGTTTGTTCTGTTTTTTTCGTTTAAGCGATAGATTTTGAACTTGCGTTTGAAATCACGCCCTGCGCAAGATGCGCAGAGGGGTGGTCGGGGGTTCCTCAAAGCGAGTTTACCGAGCTTTGGGGGTTCCACGGTAGTGCGCCGCTGGTTCAACACGAAACAGACCACTTTGCTTATCAGTTTGTTCTGTTTTTTTCGTTTAAGCGATAGATTTTGAACTTGCGTTTGAAATCACGCCCTGCGCAAGATGCGCAGAGGGGTGGTCGGGGGTTCCTCAAAGCGAGTCCCAAACATATTTCAGTATAGAAGGTAGCTATGCAAAACTCACAAATAAAAGATTTTACAAAAGGAAATATTACAAGGCATCTCGTCATTTTCGCCTGGCCTCTGCTTCTTTCAAACATACTTCAGGTAGTTTACAGCATGGTCGATATGATCGTCGTCGGTCACGAAATGGGAGAGGTTGGAATATCTGCCGTTTCTGTCGGCGGAGACGTCACAAATCTGCTTACCTTTATAGGCATGGGATTTGCAAGCGCAGGACAGATACTTATCGCGCGCTTTATCGGTGCAAATCAGAAGGACAAGATCGGTAAATTCGTCGGTACGATGAGCTCGTTTCTCTTCGTCTGCGCGATAGTTATCGGATCTCTCGGACTCATCTTCCAGAACTTTATGCTCGAGGTAATGAACACGCCCGAAGAGGCTTTCAGCGAGGCGGCAGCATACTCGAGAGTCTGTATGATAGGCCTTGTGTTCATCTACGGATATAACGTAGTCAGCGCGATCCTTCGCGGTATGGGAGACTCGAAGCATCCTCTTATATTTATAGGCGTTTCAACGGTTATAAATATCGTTCTCGACCTTCTTCTCGTAAAGGACTACGGTGCATTCGGCGCGGCTCTCGCTACCGTCATAAGTCAGGCAATAAGCTTTATTTCGTGTACTGTGTTCCTCGTTATAAAACGCCGCAGCTTCGAGCTTAACGTAAGCACACGCGACTTTGTAAAGTGGGATAAGGATATGCTGTCCGCATTCGTTGCGCTCGGCTCTCCTATGGCGATAAAATTTGCGTCTATTCAGGTGTCCAAGCTCTTTGTAAACGCCTTTATAAACGACTACGGAGTTGCGGTCTCGGCATTCTCGGGAATAGCAAACAAGCTCGCATCGGTAGTAAACCTCTTCTCAAATGCGCTAAATACCGCAGGCTCTACGATAGTCGGACAGAATCTCGTTGCAGGTAAGTTTGACAGAGTTAAGAGAGTAATGCGCGACGTTCTTTTCATAACGCTCGGAATAGTTGCAATTTTCTCGGTAATTATGGTAATTTCTCCCGAAAAGATCTTCGGTCTTTTCGCAGGAGAAACGAGCAACGACGCACTGAGACTCTCAAGAGAATACGTGCCTATCGCGCTTATGATGTTCCTTGCAAGCTCACTTAGAGCGGTTATGAACGCGCTTATCAACGGAAGCGGACACACTATGATAAACTTTGCCACCGCGATACTCGACGGAATAGTCCTTCGTATAGGACTTGCAGTCCTTCTCGGTCTTGCGTGTAAAATGGGCTATTTCGGCTTCTGGCTCGGAGATGCCATCGCAGGCTTTACGCCCTTCTGGATAGGAATTATCTTCTACCTGTCGGGCAAATGGAAAAACTGTACCGCAAAGGCGAAAAAATAAGAATTTAATAATCTCACCCGTAATATTTTATATTTGAAAAATATATTATGTTACGGGTGATTTTTTTGAAAAGGTTTCGTTTTAGCTCACTGCTTTTGCTTCTTTCCTTACTTATCGCAACAGCGCTTCCCGCGGTAGGGGCAGGTCTTTACAGAAGGTTTCTGACAAAGGATCAGGACACAGGCGTCACACTCTACCACCACGAAACGGAGAGCGCAGAGACGCTCTCATTTGACAGTTATCTGCTCGGAGTGGCGCTATATCAGATAGACAAAAGTTACAGCGAAAAGACGCTTGACGCGGCTCTTATAGCCCTCAAAAGCGCTTCTCTTTATCTGAAAGGCGCGTGCAGAGAAAACTGCGGAGCTGACGCTGATTTTTGCACCTGCGACTATTCGTTGCCGTACACAGATAGAGAGAGCTATATCGAAAAACACGGCAGTCTCGGGCAAAAAACAATAGATGCGATAAGTGGCGCGATCGTTCGTACAAGAGAACTTTGCCTTGTTTATGAGGATAGCTATGCACTCGGACTCGTGCATAAATCGTCCAATATAACCACGCAGAGCGCATACGAGGTACTCGGCAGGGAATACCCCTACCTCGAGTGCGTTATCACGCCGGAGAAGGCAGATTTCTCCGAGACGATAGTCCTTGAAGCCGATCTTTTACGCAGACTCGGTGAACACGTAGAAAGGGAAGAGGGAAGCTCTCTTTCGCCGAGTATCACACTCGGTAGAACAGGACTTGCCGAGCGCGTGTCTCTCTACCGGTGCGAAATTGACGCAAAGGTCTTTGCAGAGATTTTCTCCTTAAAATCCATGTGCTTCGAGATCGAGGAGGCGTACGGCGGAATAATCATTCGATCTTTCGGCATGGGACACGGACTCGGACTTAGTCTTGAAGGCGCCGAAAAGATGATCTCCGACGGCTTTGACACAAGCGAGGTGCTTCTGTATTATTTCAGAGGCTGCAGTATATCCGAGTCATACCACAGTTAAAATCAAAAAGGTATTGACTTTTTTTCAGTATGTGCTATAATAATCTTCAGAAGAGTAAGAGCTTGTTCGTTAAGTGTCCCCCGAACAGGGAGTTGTCGGGAGAACGAAAAACTGCGCGTGCGGTTTGCGGTTCGGGCTCTGCATCCCGCTTCAAGCTTGCACAGATGCGTGAAATATTTACGCAAGAAGATTTTATAATATCTATGATCTCCTTTACTGTACAAAAACGAGCGGTAAAGGAGGTTTTTTTATGCAAAATAAGATGCAAGATCGCCTGAGTACCACTAAAACGGTAACTATGCTCGGTCTTTTTACAGCGCTCAGCGTGGCTATCGGATTTATCTGTAAGACCTATCTCACCTTCAGTGCTGTGCGTATCACGTTTGAAAATATTCCGATAATACTCGCGGGAATATTTTACGGACCGCTTGCGGGCGCGATCGTTGCCGCGGTATCCGATACGCTTAGCTGTCTTACCTCGCCAAATCCTGCGCTTAATCCGATAATAACGTTCGGCGCGATGTCGATAGGTATTATTTCGGGTATCGTTTCAAGGCATTTTTTTAGGGAAAAACCGCTTTTAAAGGTAATGTCCGCGGTATTTTTATCGCATCTTATCGGTAGCGTGATCATAAAAAGCATCGGACTTTTCATTTTCTGGAGATATGAGATTCCGATTTTGGCACTCAGAATCCCCGTTTATCTGCTGATTGCATCTTGCGAGAGCGCTATAATATATCTTATAATGAAGAATAAAGGTCTTGTGTCGCTCTTTTATAGACACACTAAAGATAAGAGGAAGAAATAATGAATTACACCGAGGCGCTTGAATATATACATTCGATAGACTGGCGCGGAAGCCGTCCCGGTCTTTCCAGAGTGACAGAGCTGCTTGATAAGCTCGGCAATCCTCAGGATTCTCTTAAATTTATTCACGTAGGCGGAACGAACGGAAAAGGATCGTTTTGTGCGATGCTTTCGTCTGTGCTTTGTGAGTCGGGACTCAAAACCGGACTTTTCACCTCGCCGTACATTGAAAATTTCAACGAGAGAATGATGATAAACGGCAAAGAAATTCCCGACGAGGAGCTTGCAGAGCTGACCGCGAGAGTTCGTCCCGTTGCAGATAAAATGGACGATCCGCCGACAGAATTTGAGCTTATAAGCGCGCTTGCGATGCTTTATTTTAAGCAAAACAACTGCGATATTGTGGTTCTCGAGGTCGGACTCGGAGGACGTCTTGATGCTACGAATATTATAAAAAATCCCGTACTTTCGGTAATAACGGGCATAGCGCTCGATCATACCGCGATACTTGGTGACACAGTTTCCAAGATTGCGCTTGAAAAAGCGGGAATAATCAAGAAGGGAAGACCGGTGCTGCTCGGCTGTGCTACGTCGAGCGAAAATGCAGAAGAAGTCAGGAAAACGGTATCGGACGTTGCCCTTTCTAGTAATTCCGAGCTTTTCGTAACCGACGTATCTCTTGTAAAGCGAATTTCTCAGACTCTTGAAGGCGGCGTGTTTGACTATAAAAATAGAAAAAACGTCAAAATTCCGCTTCTCGGACTCTATCAGATAAACAACGCGGCAAACGTGCTTGACGCTATTGATATCCTTAACTTAAACGGCTACTCGATAAGCGAAGAAGCCACTAGGTCGGGACTCAAAAAAAGCGTCTGGAAGGCTCGTTTTGAACGCCTTTGCGAGCGTCCCCTTGTCTTTTTTGACGGATCTCATAATCCGCAAGGCGTGTGTGAGACCGTACGAAGCATCAAAAAATACTTTGGAAATCAGAAGATGATCGTTGTTACCGGAGTTCTTGGCGACAAGGACTATATGAGTATGTCCGAAAAAATCTCCGAAATTGCCGATACCGTCTATACTCTGACACCCGATAATCCGCGAGCGCTTTTATCTGAAAGCCTCGCTGATATATACAGAGGTCTTTCGGTGTCCGCAAATGCGTGTGACAGTATAAAAAGTGCCGTAACTACCGCCATAATCGATGCAAAAGAACGCGATCTTCCCGTCTTTGTACTCGGCTCGCTCTATACCTATAACGAGGTCAAAAAAGCGGTAATATCCGCTAAAAATGAGCTGATATGAGCGTTTACACACCTTATAAATACGGAGATCTTCGTCCGCTTTCCGATATCGAATTTGAGTATCTTGAGGCACAGCTTAATAAGATAGGGAAGCATTTCTTCGTTGAGCATTACTACGCATTCAAGCAGAAAAATCGCCTGGTTTTCGATAAGTGCCCAAGTAATATGAAGCCCGAAATATTCAGACATCGCGTGCGTTCTGCCTTCTATCTGTTCGAGAGCAGCCTTGAGCTTCACGCGCTGTACACGATAATAAATTCGCCGCAACTACCGAAAGAAACGATAGTTGCCGCAAAGCAGATCTTCGAGTACGAGCGCTTTATGACAGACTATCTTGAGAAAAACGAGTCACGCTCTTCTTTAATATATTAAAAACAGAGAATTTTATTAAAATGCCGCGAAAGAGAGGCGCAAAATGTACAATTTTCCGATAGGAATAATCACAGATTCGTTCAGAACCACGGTTTCCGATGCCATCAAAAAGGCGGCAGAATGCGGTGCAAACGGTGTCCAGATGTACGCATCCAAAGGTGAGCTTGCGCCCGAAAATATGACCAAATCGAAGATAATCGAGGTCAGAAATCAGCTTTCTGATAACGGCCTTGAGCTTTCAGCGATCTGCGGAGACCTCGGACGAGGCTTCGGAAACCCCGAATTAAACCCTGGACTTATCGAGGCATCAAAACGCATTATGTGGAACGCGCGTGAGCTTGGCACGAATATCGTCACAACACACATCGGCGTAGTTCCTGATAACAGCGCCCACGAGAGATACAAAATAATGCAAAACGCGTGCTTTGAGCTTGCGGAATTTGCAGATTCCATGGGATCGCATTTTGCAGTTGAGACAGGTCCTGAAACGCCTGAGATTTTAAAGCGCTTTCTTGACTCGCTCGGATCTCGCGGCGTTGCCGTTAACTACGATCCTGCAAATATCGTTATGATAACAAATTCAGATCCGATTCAAGGCGTTTATACCTTAAAGGATTATATCGTACACACGCACGCAAAGGATGGAGTTCATCTGTTTTACAGAAATCCTGAAATCATCTACCGCGTAGTACCGCACGTGATAGAAGATAAGGATGCGCCCAAAGGAAGATCGTTCAGAGAGGTTGCGCTTGGTACAGGAAGCGTAGATTTTAAAAAGCTTCTTAAAGCGTACGAAGAAATCGGATACGAAGGATACTTAACGATCGAGCGTGAGGTCGGAGAGAATCCGGCATCTGACATTTTGTCCGCCGCAAATTATTTAAGGAAAATAATTTCCGAAAATTAAGCAAATAATATAGTTATCACCGCAGACGTACTGTTTGCGGTGATTTTTTGCTTATCGGGGGACTTTTGAGCCAAAAGTGGCCTGATGGGGCTTTTTTGCCCTTTTTCGCTCCCCTCTGTTATACTAAATAATCATTTAGTATAATTAAACATAAATCCACAGGAGCGTGTCCCATGCAGTTCTACCCTGTGGATTTAGTCTGTGGAAAACCCAAGGTACACTATTTTTATCCACAGAAGTTTTCCACAGTAATTATTACGCTTTTCATTTCTTTCAAACACAATATATTGTGTGTACTTTTTCCGCGGGCGTTTTTCAATATAATAAAAATACACTTTAAGGCAAAAAAACAACCGCAGACTCATATCTGTCTGCGGTTTTGCCTGAAAATTCAGTTTATTTCGATGCCGTAAAAATCCTTCATCATTTCCCTGATCTCATATCTGTACGCACCGGAGGTAGCCGCTCCGTATCTCGTTACGGATATCGAGCCTGCACAGTTTGCAAATTTGAGAGCGCTCAGAATATCCATACCCTCTCCAAGTGCAACCGAGAGACCTCCGTTGAAGGCATCTCCTGCGCCCGTTGTATCAACTGCTTTAAGAAGCTTCGTTGCTACCGAAAAGCTTTCTTTCTCGTTTGCGAAATACACTCCTCTTTTTCCGAGGGTTATGACGACGTTCTTGACGCCGAGCTTCATTATCTCGTCTGCCGCTCTGCGCGCATCCTCTTCACTTTCGATCTTGACACCCGAATAAAACTCAGCCTCAGTCTCGTTAGGTGTGAAATAATCAATATTTGCAAGTATATCATTTGGCAGCGCTCTGAGAGGCGCAGGATTCAGAATTACCGTTTTTTGGTATTTTTTGGCAAGTCTGATTCCTTCGTAAATAGGCTCAAGACCGGTCTCAAGCTGAGTGAGAAAAACGTCACAGCTTGCAAATTCGCTCTCCGCTTCCCTGACGTTTTCCGCAGAAAGCTCCGCATTTGCTCCTGGAATTACAACGATCTTGTTCTGTCCGTTTTCAGCGCTGACCTCGATGACCGCGCTTCCGGTCGGAACGGTTTCGCTGCGCGAGATGTACTTATCCGACATTCCTTCCTTATTATAATGATCGGTAATAACACCCGACAGAACGTCGTTTCCGATGCGAGAGATCATACAGACGTCTCCGCCCGCTCTTGCCGCGGCACACGCCTGATTTCCGCCCTTTCCTCCGGGGCCGAACTTGATATCGTCTCCTGTAATCGTTTCCCCGTCGCGTGCAAAACGGCTCGCGTACGCGGTAATATCAACGTTAAGACTTCCTACAACAATAATTTTAGCCATAATAATAACCTCACAGCATTTTTATACGAACAGTATAGCATAAAAAGACCGTAAAATCAATAGTTTTACAATAAAAATCAGACTCACGACGCATATTGCGCGGTGAGTCTGATAAGCGTTATTTACAGCAGCTATTCTTTTGACATTCAGAGCTGTACGGACAGCCGATGCACTTTCTTCCCTTTTTCTTTTGCTTTATTATGTAAGAAAGCGCGCCGCCGACTATGATAACAACGGCTAAAATTACAAGTAATTTTTCCATAATAAACTCCTAAATCTTTACTTTTCTTCGGTAATTACGGCACTTTTCTTTGCTCTTGCAATAAGAAGCAACACCGAGAGCGCGAATATGAGGACTATCGACCAGCCGAGAATCGTCATCCAAAGCTCGGGAGCCTTCCCGCTTGTTATAAGAGTTCCGAAGAAATATACGGCAAAGCCGAGCGTATAACCTACACCGAGCTGGAGTCCGATGCCTGCAAAGAGCCACTTTCTACTGCGAAGCTCTGCCGCCATCGCTCCGATAGCCGCAAAGCAAGGGGGTGTAAACAGGTTGAATGCAAGGTAAGCAAGCGCCGCTACCGTGCTTATTCCAAGCGCGGACGATATTCCGCTTGCCGCTCCGCTCTCCATTGCAAGCTCCTCGGTGTTTATAAGATTCGTGATAGCGTAGCAGGTTGCAACCGTTCCGACAACGTTTTCCTTTGCGATAAATCCCGTAATGGTTGCCGCCGCAAGCTGCCAAGAAACGATACCGATAACAGGTGCGAAAAGATATGCAAACGGACTTGCAATTCCCGCAAGGATCGACTGATCGGCATTCTCTACGAGCGTAAAGCTCCAGGAGAAATTCTGCATAACGTGGACTGCGAAATTACAAACGAGTATAACAGTTCCCGCCTTGACGATAAATGACCAGCCTCTCTGACACATCGAGAGCGCCGCGCGAGGAATACTCGGAAATCTGTAATCGGGCAGCTCTATTATAAAGAAGGAACGTTTTTTATTCCCCGTCACCTGATTTACAAGAAGCGCGCACACGAAAATAATGATTATTCCAAGGAAATACATCGATGCTCCCACCCATGCAGATCCCGAGAAAAATGCGCCTGCAAAAAGCGAAATAACCGGAAGCTTTGCTCCGCACGGCATAAAGGGTGCAAGTATCGCAGTCGCCTTGCGCTCACGCTCGGAGCGGATCGTACGGCACGCCATAACTCCGGGGACTGCACATCCCGTTCCTATTATAAACGGAATTATAGATTTCCCCGAAAGGCCGACCTTTTTAAAGATCGGATCAAGCACCATCGTAGCGCGCGCCATATAGCCGCAGTCCTCGAGAAGTGCTATCAGGAAGTACATTACCATAACGAGCGGCAAGAAGCCTACAATGGCGATAAATCCGCCTATAATGCCGTCGAGGAGTATCGACGACCAGATGCTTTCCGTGTTTATCGACTCGGCAATAAGATCTCTTCCGCCCTCAAGCAGAGACGAAAGATAATCCGCGATCCAGACCGCAGGACCTGTCTGCGAGAGCCAGAAAACGGCGTACATAACGAGCGCAAATATCGGAAGTCCGAGCCATCTGCTCGTGAGAATTTTATCCGCAGTATCGTGCGCTTTTTTGTTTGCCGCGCCTTCACTTTTGCGCTCTACCGAGGCGGCGATCTGCTTTACAAATTCAAAACGCTTTTTGTCCGACTCAAGCACCGCGTCTCTGTCAGAAAGATCGATATTTCCGCCAAAAAACGGAGCTTTTTGCTCCTTTCCGACGAGCGAGACAGCGCAGAAAATAAGCTGCTTCAAGCCGTATTTCTTCGAGCCAGAGGTATTAACAACCGGGCATCCGAGCCTTTCGGAGAGCGCGTCCACGTCTATCTGAACGCTTCTCTTCTCGCTGACGTCCGATTTGTTGAGCGCTATAACGGTGGGAATACCAAGCTCCAAAAGCTGAGTCGTGAAGAAAAGACTTCTTTCAAGACTCGTTACGTCAACAATATTTACAATAACGTCGGGAGATGCGTTTTTAACGTATTCGCTCGCGATAGACTCCTCTGACGTAAAGGGCGACATAGAATAAGCGCCCGGCAGGTCAACTGCCACTATATCGGCTCCCTTGCCGTATCTTTTACTGACAGAATGCTCGATCTTATCGACCGTAACACCCGCCCAGTTTCCAACCTTTTCGCTTTCACCCGTCAGCGCGTTATATACGGTTGTCTTTCCGCTGTTCGGGTTACCTGCAAGAGCTATTTTCAACTTCTTTTCCTCCATAATTCTCTGCAGTTAGTCTCTGCTAACTGTTCCGCAAAAATAAAATACTTTAAATTAAAATCGACTTTGCAAGATGCGTATCTATCGCGTATCTTACGTCCTTTACCGAAATTATACATCCTCCGCTTATATGCGAAACGAGTGTAAGCTTCTCACCCTCATAGCATCCAAGCGAAAAAAGAAAGGCGTTCAGTTCTCTGTCATTTGTGACGATACTCTTGACGAGATATTCTCTTCCCTCCTGTGCATCGCGCAGGTTCATATAATTCCCTCCTTTCAGTTAGCCTCTGCTAACTTAGGTTATTATACAAAAAAACTCTTGATTTGTCAAGAGCTTTTTGAAAATTTATTTAATTTCTTTCATCTTTCTTCTAACTCGGTTCAGATGCCTCTCAAAATTACCGCTCGTTATGAATTCCGCAAGGACGTACTGATCGATAACCGGCACAGTACACGAATACATGCTCATCTTTTCGTCGTATCTTTCAAGGAGTGCGCTCGGGATAACTGCATACCCCATACGCATAGACGGCGACAGACTTTTTGAAAAGGTATTCATATATATTACTCTGTCTCCGTGGTCGAGCGAATAAAGGGGCTCAATCGGATTTCCGGGGATGAAAAACTCGCTGTCAAAATCGTCCTCGATTATATATCCATTATTTTTATCGGCAAACGCGAGATATTCGTGTCTTTTTCGTGCGCTCGCAGTCACTCCCGAGGGATAACTGTGAAAGGGTGTGACGTGTAAAACGTCCGCCTTTGATTTTCCAAGAGACTCGCTCTCGATGCCGTCAGATCCCATTTTCAGCTTCTCGAGAGTCACGCCCATTCCGCTGTAAACGGTCTCTATCTGCGCGTATGAAGGATCTTCTATTGCGTATATCTTATCACGTCCGAGAAGGCGAACGAGAGTATCGTAGAGCTGCTCTGCACCCGATCCGATGATTATTCTTTCAGGCTCTGCGTACATTCCGCGGTATCTGTAAAGATACTCTGATATAGCGTTACGAAGGACGGCACAGCCCTTCGCGGGCGATTTTACAAAGAGTCTCTCTCCTTTATCTGACATAACCTTGCGCAGAGTCTTGAACCATACCGAATATTCAAAATCTCCAACGGGAGGATCGCTCTCCTCGCTTAGCAGCGGCAGAGTGTGCGCTCCGCCCGTCTTTTCCTTATAGACCGCGTTAAGCTCGGCAACGAAATATCCGCTTCTCTCGCGCGAGACAATATATCCCTCGTCCGAGAGGAGATCGTACGCGCTTTGAACGGTTATAACGCTGACGCTTGCCATATCTGCCATTATTCTTTTAGAAGGAAGCTTTTCATACGCCTTGTATTCGCCCGACAGTATCTTTTCCTTCAGCGATTTATACAGAGCGTAGTATTTCTTTTCGCTTTTCATCTGGTTATATAAAATACTCCTGTTTTGGTAATTTACTTATTATCAAAAATGATTATAATACATTTATAACGATTTGTAAAGAGGTAAAAACAAATGTCATACAAAAAAGTTCTCACAATTCAGGATATTTCATGTATCGGACAGTGCTCTCTGACCGTTGCTCTGCCTGTTATTTCGGCTTGCGGCGTTGAGACCTGCGTTCTCCCCTCTGCCGTTCTTTCGACTCATACGGCAGGATTTTCGGGCTATACCTTCCGCGATCTCACAGACGATATGCCTTCTATCCGCGCACATTGGGAAAAGGAAAACATCAAGTTTGATGCGATCTATACCGGATATCTCGGAAGCGCAAAGCAGATCGAGTACGTTATGGACATCTTCGCATCCTGCGCGAAGGATTCCTGCGCAAGGATAGTTGACCCTGCAATGGCAGACGGCGGAAAGCTCTATCCCGGATTCGACCTTGAATTCGTAAAGGAAATGGCAAAGCTCTGCGCAAGCGCAGACTACATCATTCCCAACATCACCGAGGCTTGCTTCCTTACCGGAGTTGAGTACAAGACAAGCTACGACAGAGAGTATATCGACACTCTTCTCGACAAGCTGACCGCTCTCGGAGTAAAGAACGTAATACTCACCGGAGTCAGCTATGAAAGCGGAAAGACCGGAATAGTTATCTATGAAAACGGCAAGTATTCGTACTACCAGCACGATTTCCTTCCTAACAGCTGCCACGGAACGGGCGATATTTACGCATCTGCATTCGTTGGCGCCTTCGCTCGCGGAAAGAACGCGTACGACAGCGCAAAGATCGCTGCGGACTATACCGTAGAGTGCATCAAGGCTACCGCAAAGGAAGATAACCACTGGTACGGCGCAAAGTTCGAAACCGAGCTTTCTTACCTTATAAACGCAATAAACAAGTAAAAAATATCCCACAGACCTCTGTCTGTGGGACTTTTTTATCTAAGCTGCTTTCTGTACTCGCTCGGGGTTACTCCATAGTGCTTTTTAAACACCCTATTAAAATAGGTGACGTTACTGAAGCCGACCTTCATTGAAATTGTAATAACCGTATCGCCCGTTTTAGTTAGTAGTTCCCTTCCTCGCTCAATTCGGCGAAGATTTACCCACTCACTGAAGGTGAGTCCCGTCTTCTTCTTGAAAAGACGACCGAGATATTTCTCGTTATAATGGAATATTTTTGCAAGAAGAGATATGTCTATATCGTATTCAAGGTTTGCCTCTATGTAGCTTTTAAGGTTTTCAAGCAGAGGATCAAACTCGCCGGGCGCCGTCTTGCTCGGACACAGATCAAGTATCATTCTGATATAGCTTTCAATAAGCGTTCCTGCCGTCTCGCACTTTTCTATTGAAAAATCGGTCTCCGCGGTCTTAATAAGATCCCCCTTGCCCGAGAGCCTTTCGCAAAGCTTTTGCGAGTCGTTTTTACTCGGCAGAATGTTTCCGATAAATATTATACTGACTACCTCGTCGTCTATAACGACAGGACGCGTATATTCGTATATACCGTTGATGCAAAGTCCTCCAAACGGCTTCTTTTCGGAAAGTGCCTTCTTTATAGCCGAATTTCTGCAATAAAAGCAGCGCTTATATCCGTTAGGACGCGACTTCATTTCAGCGCATATCGGACTCGTGTGTATCTCCTTTTCAGACGGAAGAGAAAGCTTTTCGTTTCCGTGAGCGCCGAAAAACAAAACTCCGATATGAAGCCTTGTGCCGTATTCAAGACAGTCAATAAGGTCGTTTAAAGTACTGTAATCCATACATTCCCTCAACATCTTATATAAATATATTCAAATTATATCATAAAAGTTTCGTTTGTTCAAGATTAGTTTTCTTAAAATATAAGTTTTTTGTATTTTTTTGTGATATTATTGTAACATACCTTTGAAAGGAAATATTATTATGAAGAAATACGATCTTACAGTTGTCGGCGGAGGACTCTCGGGAGTGTCTGCCGCTGTTGCCGCCGCAAGAGAGGGGCTTTCGGTCCTGCTTATTGAAAAAAGCGGAACTCTCGGCGGTGCTATATCGAACAACCTCGTTTATCCCTTTATGCGTTACTGGACTCTCGGAGAGGATAAAAAGGTATCAAATCATCTGAGCGGCGGTCTTTTTGCCGAGATGAGAGAGCGAGAGAAGAAATACACGAGCGAGTTTTCGCTTATGCGCTTCAAGCCCGAATATTTCAAGCTTATCCTTGACGATATGGTAAGCGAGGCTGGTGTTGACCTTCTTTTACACTCTTCCCTTTGCAGTGTAAACACGAAAGATGGCAAGATAGAAAGTATTGACGTTATCACTGACGCGGGAATTATGACTATCGAGTCCGATTTCTTTATCGACGCAACAGGAGACGGAAATCTCTTTGCGCTCGCAGGCTGTGATTATCAGCTCGGACGCGAGAGCGACGGTCTCTGCCAGCCGATGACTACTTGCTTCAGAATGAGCGGTGTTGACGTTGACCTGTTCAAGAAGGACTTTGTCACGCTCAATCAAAAATACAAGGAGCTTCAGCAAAACGGCGAGATAAAGAATCCTCGGGAGGATATTCTCGTATTCTACGGAATCGGAGAGGGTGTCGTCCATTTCAACACAACGAGAGTTGTAAAGCTTGATCCGACAAATCCCTTCGACAGAAGCCGCGCCGAGCTTATCGCACGCCGTCAGGTGTATGAAATGGAGCTTTTCCTCAAAAAGCACTCGAAAGCGTTTGAAAAAAGCTCGCTTATATCTATTGCCTCCGAAATCGGCGTAAGAGAAAGCCGCAAGCTCAAGGGCGTCTATATTCTCACAGTACACGATCTCAAAAATCTCACGTATTTTGACGATGCAATCGCGCTCGGAAACTACGATATCGACATTCATAACCCCGCAGGCTCGGGAACGTCACACTACTATTTCAAGGGCGAGGAGAGATATTCTATTCCCTACCGCTCGCTTCTCCCGAAAGAGTATGATAACCTTCTCGTAGCAGGACGATGCCTCTCTGCAACGCACGAGGCTCAGGCATCGGTAAGAATTATGCCGATCTGCGCAACGCTTGGCGAGGCGGCAGGTACAGCTGCGGCGCTCGCGTACAAAACGAAGGCGAGCGCACACACGCTTGACACAAATCTCCTTCGTGAGACTCTTATCAAAAACGGAGCAATACTCTAAAGAAAAAGCCGCAGTTTTTACTGCGGCTTTATTTTTCATTCTTCGTCAGACTTGAATGCATCAAGAAATTCTCTTGCAAACTCTATCTGAGATGCTACCGATTCGCTCGACGTTCCGCCGTACGACGTGCGTCTTTCAACACAGCTTTCAAGCGAAATAAATCCGTACAGATCCTCGGTGAAAAGCTCGGAAAATTCGCGGTATTCCTCGATAGTCAGAGTGTCAAGAACCTTGTTCTCTGCAACGCACTTTCCAACGATCTGACCCGTTATCTTGTACGCGCTTCTGAACGGAAGTCCCTTGCCTACGAGATAGTCGGCAACGTCGGTTGCATTGATAAAGCCCTTCTGCGCCGCAGCGTACATATTTTCGCGTATAGGACGCATCGTCTTTATCATAGGAGCAAAGACACCAAGGCAAGCCTTAAGAGTGTCCACAGCGTCAAAAATTGCCTCCTTGTCCTCCTGCATATCCTTATTATATGCAAGCGGAGTTCCCTTCATAAGAGTAAGAAGGGTCATAAGGTCACCGTAAACTCTACCGGTCTTGCCGCGGGCAAGCTCTGCCATATCGGGATTCTTCTTCTGCGGCATAATCGAAGATCCTGTCGAGAAGGAATCGTCAAGCTCGATAAACTTGAACTCCCAGGACGACCAGAGGATTATCTCCTCGGAAAGACGGGAAATGTGCATCATAGCTATCGAATATGCGGCGCAAAGCTCAATGGCGAAATCTCTGTCCGAAACACCGTCAAGCGAGTTGCGGCAGGGATACTGGAAGCCGAGTATATCAGCGGTGCGCTGTCTGTCAGTATTATAGGTCGTTCCTGCAAGTGCGCAAGAGCCAAGCGGAGAGGACGACATCATGCGTGCAGATGCTTCCGAAATACGCTCAATATCGCGCATAAACATCGAAACGTACGCCATAAGGTGATGTCCGAAGGTTATCGGCTGCGCTCTCTGCATGTGAGTATATCCGGGCATAATTGCGTCCTTATACTCGTCTGCCTTCTCGGTGAGTGCCTCGATAAGTGAGCAGATATTTCCGATTATTTCGTCGGTTTCGTCCTTGAGATAAAGGCGAATATCAACGGCAACCTGATCGTTACGGCTGCGCGCGGTGTGAAGCTTCTTACCTATATCGCCAATTCGCTCGGTAAGAACGCTCTCAACGAACATGTGAATATCCTCGGCGCTCATATCTATTTCAAGGCGACCCTCGGTAATATCCTCCTCGATTTTTACAAACTCGTTTATTATCGTATGCGCCTCATCGATGGTGATTATTCCCTGCATACCGAGCATCGTAGCATGTGCTATCGAGCCGCGTATATCCTGTGCGTACATACGGCTGTCAAAGCCAATGGACGAGTTGAAATCGTCTGCAACCTTATTTAGTTCCTTTGAAAAACGTCCTGCCCATAATTTGTTATTCATAGCTATTTCTCCAAATTTTAAAACAAAAAGCCCCAAAACGGCATAGTCTGCCCTTCTGCGGCTTTTGTGTCGAATACTCGTTTTTTGTGACAGAAATTAGTCAGCGTAAACGCTAACGCACTTTCTATCCTTTGCGATCTGTTCGAACTTTACCTTTCCGTCGATAAGAGCGTAAAGAGTATCGTCAGATCCGCGTCCGACGTTGTTGCCGGGATGAATATGAGTTCCGCGCTGTCTTACGATGATGTTGCCGGCGATTACGGACTGACCGTCTGCCTTCTTAACACCAAGACGCTTGGATTCGCTGTCACGACCGTTCTTGGTCGAACCAACACCCTTCTTATGCGCGAAGAACTGTAAGCTAATTCTGAACATTCTCTTAGTATCCTTTCATGTAAACTTAGTAATTTTCGGAAAATTTATTTTCCTTAGTCGAGCTCTACTTCTTTGACGTCGATAAAATCGTAATAATCTTCCAGCAGATCGCAAAGCTGCAGATAGTATGCATAGAAGAGTCCCGATACGGCGTACTGCTTTTTCTCGTCACAACCCTCTTCGGGAAGCGCCGCCTTTGCCATAACCGTAATATCGGTGGTTTTTTCTTCGATCTTGTAATCAACGTCAGAAGCGTACGAGACTTCAATAGCGTTTATTATCAGCATTGTCATTGCCGAGAGTGCCGAGCATACAATGTCGTTACCCTCTTCCGCAAAGCCGGAATGTCCGGTTTCCTTAAATCCGTAATAAACACCGTTCTTTTTGAAAAAAGTGATCGTTGTCATCTTTTTTCTTCTGCTCAGTTAGCAGCAATAGTGCTGATCTGAACCTTGGTGTAAGGCTGTCTGTGACCGATCTTCTTCTTCTCGTTCTTCTTAGGCTTATACGTCATAACGTATATCTTGGGAGCCTTACCGTTCTTAACAACAACTGCGTTTACAGCTGCGCCTTCAACGTAAGGAGCGCCAACCTTAAGACCGTCGTTGTCGGAAACTACGAGAACCTTGTCGAACTTTACAGTATCGCCTTCGGAAGCCTCAAGACGTTCGATGAAAATTACATCGCCTTCGTTTACCTTGTACTGCTTTCCGCCTGTCTCAAAAACTGCGTACACGAAAAGCACCTCTCTTTCTTTAAGCACCACTTTTGGGCGCAAGACTCGCTGAGAAAGGTAGGTTTTTACGCCATTTAATACCTTTCATTTCAAGCGGCAAACTATTATAACATTGATTTTACTGTTTGTCAAGTCTTTTTTTCATATTTTTACCGTATTTTTGTAAAAATCTGAAAGTTTTTTCGGGGTTTTATCCCGGCAGATCTGAAAGATATTAATTATCTGTCAAGGACGTCAAGCTCGAGTGCACGCAAAAAGGCGGTGGCAGTATAAATTTTGTAATTTCCGATACTTTCACCATTATCCGCTGGAAGCGCCACGCCTTCACAAACTTTATATATGTATTTAGGCGTAGGATTTAACACGAGTATTTTCATATCTGAGCTTTCATAGGTCAGAGTGTAGCTGTTGGTGAAATCAAAGAGCTTCACTTTGAAAATACGAAAAGTACGTACAAACGTAAGATCGCCGTTAGAGCTTATATTAAACGGTGTGTTTCTTCTGATAGCAGATATGAATTTGACCGAATACTTTTTGCAACCTACTGTAACATTGAAGTTTTCTTCATCGTAAAACTTAAACAGTGATCTATACGGCTTATTGATCTTTGATAATTTATACCCTTTTTCAAAGCATAGTTTCTCAAGTCGTTTTATGCAGGATCTACGTTTTGAATACGCGTTTATATATTTATATACTATAACAGCAAGAGTTACACAGGCGCAAACGGCGATTATCTTAACTATCGGCAGTTCCTTCAAAATAAACGAAAACATTGGAAAAAACGGTATCATTACCGCTATAGCTATAGCGCCTCCCGAGTAAGCAACGGCAATAAGTATAATTTCCTTGTTATAATACTTTGTCTCGTAATATTTTTCTTCATTTCCCTTTCTCCAATGCTTATACGCAGAAAGGTTCGCAAGCACGGTGATTATAGCAAGTATTGAAAATAGTACTGCAAGTGATAAGAATTTATTGGGCAACAGGATCGATATCGCAGTAAAAGACCATTTTATTGGTAAAACAATGTATATAAAAGCAATCACACCTGCCCTAACATACATAGATTTTTGCTTTGCCATAAAGCAAACGTCGTTTTTGAACGAGTGACTGTTTTCAGCCATATATGCTTTTCTGCGAGCATTATCGTAAACAATGGTGAGTCTGACGAGGGATAAAACAAAGAAAAATAATACTGTAAGACAGATGTATATACTAAGATACGGTACATTATCGTTCTCGTTAACCTTAGAAGCAATCCCAAACGGCAAAAACAGCATTTGCGGTAGAATAATAACGGAAAAAATAACGTCAAAAAACAAAGCGCGTGGCGTGGGATAGCGTTTTGTATTCATTGCAGATCCTCCATAAAATGTTTTTACCCCAGTAGCGTATCCGTAACGAGCATAACGCAAAATCCGACGAGTAGTGCAAAGGTCGCGCCTCTTTCAGAGCCGTGAGCGTGCGTCTCGGGGATCATCTCGTCACTGATAACGTAAAGCATCGTTCCACCCGCAAACGCAAGTCCGAACGGCAAGATCACCTCGGCAACACTTACTGCAAAATATCCGATAAGCGTTCCCACGACCTCGACAAGACCGGTCAGAATCGCAATAAAAAACGTCTTACCGGGTTTTACGCCCGCTGCAAGCAGCGGTCCGATTATTACCATTCCTTCGGGAATATTCTGAAGTGCAATACCGCCTGCAATAACGAGCGCCTGAGCGGTATTATCCGAGCCAAATCCAACGCCTGCGGCGATTCCCTCGGGCAGATTATGTATCGCAATAGCGGTAACGAAAAGAAGCACCTTGTTAAGGCTTGTTTGATTGTGCGCCTCTATATCGGGACCGATCATCTTGTGAAGGTGAGGTACTATCTTATCAATAAAGTTAAGACAAAGTGCGCCGACAAAGATGCCGCCGACCGCGATAAGAAGTCCGTACTTTCCGCCGTGCTCGATAGACGGTATAACAAGTCCGAGCACAGCAGCGGCAAGCATTACTCCTGCCGCAAACGAAAGAACTATATCCGAAAACTTATGCGATATTTTCTTAAAAATAAATCCTAAAAAAGCACCTAAAACGGTCGCACCGCCCACTCCGAGAGCGGTAAGTAAAACTAATTCCACTATCTTATACTTTCCTTTCTTTTATTAAAAGCATTTGCCGTCCTTGCAGTCCTTTGCACTTCCGCCACGATAGCAAAGCTCGTTTTCACACTGCTCTTTTTCTATCATATCAACGATATTCTGGACGGTAGTTTCGGCAATATTCGACAGCGCCTCTTCGGTAAGGAATGCCTGATGCGAGGTAACGATAACGTTGGGCATCGAGATGAGTCGGGCGAGCGTATCGTCCTCGAGTATGTGTCCCGAAAAATCCTCGAAGAAGAAATCGGATTCCTCCTCGTAAACGTCGAGACAAGCAGCTCCGACCTTACGCGACTTTATTGCCGCAAGAAGCGCCTCCGAGTCAACGAGCGCGCCGCGAGACGTGTTTAGTATGACAACTCCGCGTTTACATTTTTCTATCGACTCTGCGCTGATTATATAATGCGTTTCCTCTGTAAGAGGACAATGCAGAGAGATTATATCACTGCACGAAAAAAGCTCGTCAAGAGTTACGTATTTTATATTCTCTCCGTCAGCGAAATCGTTTGCGGGGTACTTATCGTATGCAAGTATCTTCATCCCGAACCCGCGACAAATATCGGCAAAAACGCGTCCGATCTTACCCGTTCCGATAATACCGACCGTCTTGCCGTGAAGATCAAATCCGGTCATACCTGCAAGCGAGAAATTGAAATCTCTCGTTCTTATATACGCCTTGTGGATTCGTCTTATAGACGTGAGAAGAAGAGCCATCGTATGCTCTGCAACCGCATAAGGCGAGTACGCGGGAACGCGGAGAACGTGTATTTTCCCAAACGCGTACTTCATATCTACGTTGTTAAATCCCGCACAGCGAAGCGCAACGAGCTTTACGCCCATATCACAAAGCTTGTCAATAACATTCGCGTTCACAACGTCGTTTACAAAGACGCACACTCCGTCAAAGCCGTTTGCAAGACCCGCAGTGTCCTCGGTGAGTTTAGTTTCAAAATATTTAAAGGAAACACCCATTTTTTCGCCATACTTGTCAAATGACGGCTTGTCATAGGGCTTCGCGTCAAAAAATGCAATTTTCATTCTATACCCTCCGTTTTGATTATTATAACACGCTTTTACAAAAAAATCCATAGGTATATCAAAAATTTATATAGAAAAAAAGAGCAAACGCAGAAGCGTTTGCTCTTTTGATTTTAGGTTTTAAGCGAAGATGAGAGCGCCGTTTTCGTCGGTGTTATACCAGCCCGAGCCGCGATTGAACGCAGCCTTGATGATCTCGTTATCGTCGCTATG
>JAZSKY010000043.1:0-58844 GCA_045535095.1 Eubacteriales bacterium
CGAGGCAGACGATATAATTTTTGCCGAGATCAGTATGAGGGATCTTATATGCCAAAGTAATCAGAATTTCGTTGTAGAGTGTAGAATTTACAATGAGAGTGCACCTGCATGGACGGAAACCGCACCTCCTTCGTTTACAACCGCGAGCGCATACGTGGGAGAGTTGCTTGACTCTCACACCGTTACGTACGGCGGCGGTGTAAGCAACGGAAATTGGTATAGCTTTGAACTCACCCAAGTAGCCAAAGCATGGGCAAGCGGAGCGCAAGACCCCGCCAAGGGAATTATCTTCAAGGCCGCCGATAGCCACGAGAACCAAACTACAAACCTTTGGTATAAGACCTTTGGCTCGTATAATAGGAGTAATTATCAACCCGGCTTTAGCGTGGTTTATACCCCGAGAATTTCTCTCGACGACTCTCTCACGCTTCACGAGGGCGAGGAATGGACACTTGACTTTTCAACGAATGCTCCGTCCGTCGTTTGGACATCTGACAACGAGAATGTCGCAACCGTTGATCAAAACGGTACGGTTACAGGACATGGCGCGGGTAAAGCCACCGTCACCGCAACCATAACCGGAACAGACGGTACTACACAAACAGAAGAGTGTACGGTTTATGTTTATTTAGAGGACGGTGTGTACTATATTTCAAACCAATTCTCAAATATGGATTTATATGTGCAAAATTTGAGCATAAACAACACCAATGTAGTCCAGACCCCGCGAGCCACAAATGTAGAGGAAACACAAATCATTCGCCAATTATGGAAGATAGCATATCTTGGAGAAGGTCTTTACACTATACGCCCTCTGCACAATCTTTCTATGGGTCTGTATTCCGCAAACAACAATGCGGTGATAGCCAATATCGGCGTTTCGGACGATTGTGACGTTTTGACGAGTTCCGCAGAATGGGTTATTTCCATCGCGGATTCAGGTTATGTCATACAGAACAATTACGATGATAAAGCGTTACAACTCGAAGGCGACGGGACAGAAGCCAACGGAAATGTAATCATGGGAACACCCAGTAACAGTTTGATGTGTCGATGGAACTTTGTTCAAGCTATGAGCGTTCCTACGGGAGTTATCCTTTACGATACCATAACGGGTGAACGGGTAACGAATCCTGATGTGATATTCGAGCCAAACGCAGTCCAAACACTTGAGAATATGAACCTTTGCGTTGCGACTTATCCCGAATACAATAGGGCACTCTCGTGGACTTCAAGCCACACCGATAAAGCTACGGTGAATACAATGGGAACGGTTACCGCCGTACATTACGGAAACTCTATTATTACCGGTACGCTCTTTAACGGAAAAAAAGTGCAGTTTACTGTTGATATTATGTCAGTTCACGAAGGAGAGTATTTTCTGCGAAACAAGCAAGCGGGTAGTTATGCGGACATTGAAGACCCGACGTCACCGTGCGAAGGAATGGAGATACACAACTGGGAGTTCCACGGAGGCAACTCTCAAAAGTGGATATTCGAATATGTCAGTTCGGGGTACTACACCCTTAAATCCGCAAATTACACTACCGCGTATTATCTCGGTGTAGAAAACGATTCTACGGCAGAAAATGCGGATATCGTTCTTCGTACGAGCAATTCGGGTGACGGTGCCAAATGGAGAATTACAGTAACCGATAGCGGTGCTTATCTTCTGACCTCAAAATCAGGAAATTGGGTGCTTTCCGCCAGTAATGGAAGCATCGTCAACGGTTATAAGCTAATTCAAAGGACTTATACCAATGATTCGGATTATAAGGACGAGTGGCTGATAAGCGAAGTGAGTTCATCAATCTTGCTTGAGTCACAGTTTCAAAGTGATTGGTGCTGGGCAGCGTCTGCACGAATGGCGAGCATGAAATATATGATTTCTTCAATTTCACAAGAATCTGCGGCAGTTTATACTAAATTAGGAATATCAACACTGTATCCTACCCAAGCACAAATAAATAATGCAAACGCTCCCGCAAATGTTCAAGAAACGGAGCAAACATTAGAATATATTCTCAATTATAATAATGTGTACAGTGTAGGGGGATATATTTATAGCGAAAGTGTTTTAAAAAGTTTGCTCGACAACTCCAATCCTGTAATAATACTTCGCGGATGGTATGATTCGAATTATAATCGAACGGGAGGACATTTTGTCGTCATATACGATTATCACTGGGATTCGCAGAAAGGCAGATATGTATATGATATATATGATCCATGGCCGGTTAACGTTGGTGCAAGTTATTCAAGATCCTATCAGTCTATATGCAACGGACGTAGCGATAAAGCAGACAACGGAATTTGGGAAGGAATCGTGGTTTACGAGCTCGGGAATTATTTAAGTACAATCAGTTGGCCTAACCCTAAGACTTAATCATAGAAAGGAACACTACGGTTATGAAAAAAGTATTGATTATTTTATTAACAGTGATTTGCTGCCTTACGTCTGCGCTCAGCAGCGTAGCTAAAGAAAGTAAAAATGTCGATTCAAAATTTAATGAAAGTCTAAAGGACTCACTTCTTCAAAACCTCACCACTAAAGACAAGGAAATTCTGTTTAATTCTAAAGATCTTGATTCATCTGTCGCCAAAGTGGATCTGAGCGACAAGCCTATTGTTAAATGCTACACAGAACATCTCTGGGGTGAATTTGAAAATGGCTTACAGTCTGCTGTATCTCACGGTGAAAACGCCGTCATGGAGCCCTATTATATCGTGTTCGACACACAAACCTACAAAATAGGCAGGTGGACAGATAACGGAGTGGAAAGAGCAGTCGTGCTAGATACGTACACCGAGCTGCCGAGGTATTTGAAAGACATTCAGTTACTTGACTCGGAGATTAAAACCGATAGTTCAAAACACACCATAGAAAATATTGTTTGCTTTGATATGAGTCATTCTTTCTTTGGAATTGTTGTATATTTAGTTACCGACGGAGGAAATATTGTGAAATATTACGAGGACGAAACCTCGGAAGCTATGGTTTTTTCTGAAGAAGAGTTTAAGCTCCGCGCTAAAAAGTACTACGACTTTTTGATCTCGCCTGAAAACAACTATGATGAAAACGGAAATTTTGTTGGCGGAAACAGTGTGACCTTTGCTGGATATGTACAAAATAATCCAATCAATTCCAGCGAAAACAACTCAAACCACACCGACGAAAGTGATTCAAACTATGCCGACGACCTTGCAACATCCGAAAAGAATCGTAGAGATGTTGTATATATCATTGGTGCCACCGGTATTGTTCTTGTGAGCAGTACTGCTGCCATCCTCTGGCGAAGGAAAAGAACTAACTGATTGTTCAATTTGCTATCGATAGTATACCGGTTTCGGGCGGTGCGAAATAATACTTCGTGCGGTCGCAATACTCGTGGTCGGTTGGTAGTTTGTAATATTATTTTCGAAAGGAGATTATTATGAAAAAAATAATTGTTATTCTGAGTTTACTCGTTTTGTCTGTTTGTTTACTCGTAGCGTGTCAGAATGAGTGTGCGAAAGAAAATACTCCTGATATAGAATGCGGCAACAATTGTGCGAGCAACATCACAGAAGGCGATAGTACAGACGATGGTGATGTGGGTGATACTTTAGGAGGAAAAGAGAACGAAACACCGAATTTCGAAGATGCTGAGTACGTGGCTTATGATATGAACACTTTCTTGAATGATCTGAAAAACTCACAGACGTCCGGTTCAGAAAATGCAGATCTTTATATACCAAATAACACTTCAAGCTCCACGATATCAATTAAAATTCCCGTTTTGCAAAATGATAAATACGAACTTTACCAAGTACTAGTGAACGAATGGAGTTATTTTTACTACTATGCACCGATAGAAATAAAGGTTAACGGAGTCTTTGACAAAGGAACAGTTCTGTTTCATACTATAGTGGTTAGCATCTCTAAATATCCTATGACTTTCGAAGAGGGGTATCACTCTTCTAGCAATTCATGGGTTTTTAATGATAACGGAAAGGTAATAAGCGTTTCGTTCCCCAAACACACTGTTTTAGAGAGCGCAAATGATGTGAGTGATTATTTCACTTTTGAAAACTATGTAATATCCACAAACAATTCAACAGAAACAGAATAAATTACCCCGGCCGCCTCGGCGGCTGGGGAAACCCCAAAAAAAGCTGTCGAAATTTGTCGGATAAAAGTAAACACTCAAATTAGCACAAGGATCACAAATTCCCAAAACAAAGTGGGAATTTTGGTATTTTTCTATATTGACGCTTGTGATAGCTTCGAATTTCACTGAGTTATCTCACTAAAAAACGATTTGAGAATTATCTATTATGGTGCCCAAACGAGGCTATTTATTACGGCCCCGGTGGCCGATATTTTAAAGAAGTTGATGCGAAAATTGTCGATAAAGCGAGAGTTACATATTGTAACCCCGCGCGCATCGTACATTCCATACCAAAAGAATATATAGGATTTTCTTTTGGAGAAAATTCAACATAAATGATATTTACATAAAAATGAAGAAAGAAGGCGAAAATCTTTGTCGATTCAAAACATTGCTAATATCTTTGAAAACCTAAACACTTGCACCCTTTGGTCCTTGCAATTGTTGAAAATTACCGCTAATAAGAACGGGGTACACTATTCTAGCAGAGAAATAGAATTATCTTCTGCTGAACGACTTACTAAACTTATTAAGGATATTGCAGAAATATATATAAATGGCCATAAAAAAGCACTTTCGCTATATCAAGATATAATGGAGTATGACGGCACAGCAAACGCACTGACTATTTATAAGATGTCAACAGATAACGCCCTTATAGCAAACGAATATGAATCGCTAGTAGCCGCTATTGCCAATCCTGATATAGAAGGTGACTCCTTTAAGTACACATCTGCATATCTCATCAAAGGTGTTGTTAATTTGGATGGTGCTGCGATTCCGGTTAAAATGTTTTCAATTCAGAATCCGATTACAACATTGAAAAATAAGTTCCTTCAAGACAAAGGAAAGTTTTGTGAAATTTCTAATCAAGTATTACACTTGCGTCCTACGGTAGATGTTATAGTCATTGATAAAACCATATACTTCCTTACCATGGCGGGAGAAAATTTATTTAATATGGCTCGCGCATATAAAAAAGTTTGTCAAGTCAAAGTCGACCTCGTTATCCAAAATGATATACTAAACGATGCAAAAGCTTTCAGTGATATTGCCGGATCCGGACACAATCCAAGAAGATTTGTGTCGTTTAAAGAGGAAAGATTAAACTTGTTAACAAACAAGACAACGCGACATTCAATTGCTGATCAATTTTTAATTCCATTAGATTCAGGTGGCAAGTTCGATACAACGGTGGAGGGAGCAAGTGAAAAAATAGTCAAACTTCTATGCAACAAAGGCATGATAGATCCATTTTATAACTATGCGGTTGAAGTCGACGGAGCTAGACAATGGAAGTAATCTAAGGATGGTAATATATGTCATTTATAAAATCATTTAGCTTGTTCTATCTTTCATTAACTCCACTATGGGTATCAGTTGTATTTGTTGATGTCAGGAGTTTATGTGGAAACACAGTCAACCCGCTTACAGAAATTATAAGTATCATTTGTATCGGCGCGGCGATGATTATTTCGGCGATTGTTGTGATGTTGACTTTTAGGAAAAAGAATGTTTCCAAGACACAATATTATACCCTGACAGAGGTAAAAGAGGAAAAATTTCTAACAGTAGAATATGTGCTTTCTTATGTTTTGTCGTTGCTTGCATTTGATTTTACGGTTTGGTATGATGTAGTACTATTTATTCTGCTTTTCTTGGTATTGTCCTTTTTGCATATTCGTCATAATATATTATGTGCAAATGTTGTACTTGAAATGTTTGGGTATAAGTATTACGAGTGCACATTGACAAACGAGGATGGTGTACAGATCCAAAAAAGCGTTATTAGTCATAGAGACTTGATAACACAAAGAAACGAGTATATCTATGCCAAACCTATCAACAATGAATATTATTTAGAAAGACTCCAAGTAAAGTAATTTTATTAGCCACTTGTTTGGACTATTGTGCTGTATAATCTTGTGCTATTAGGATACAACATCAAAGAAATAGGCTTGCCATACTAGTGCTATAATAACAGTGGTAGGTGAGTACCATGAAAATTATAATACACTTTGAAACAAATAGCGGTCTTATGCGTTGCGGTGTCATCGTGTCTCTTCATAAGTTGAGGTATCTGAAGATCGTAAACTGAGCACATAAACCGCTTTTTCGACTGTGGTTTATGTGCTTTTTGTTTTGTGTCGAGAACAAAAACAACAAAGAAAGGATATACAACAATGAATAAGTTCTCAATCAAACTAATATCTTTAATACTCAGCATCGCTATTATCCTCGTGACAGTGCCGTTGACAGTTTTCGCTACAACGAGAGATAAAAGCGAAGATGCGAACACAATTATCACCGACGAAGCAATGCTTGGAAATATAATGTCGGATATATACGAACTCACAGATAGGCGCGACGAATACACAAAACACTTCCGCCTTGAGGACGGAAGCGTTATTGCGGCGCAATACGATGACCCTGTTCACTATCTTGACCAAAATAATAATTGGCAGGATATAGACAATACTCTTTCGGATGTTGGTAGCGAATACTCAACGAGTAACGCCAAGATCAAGTTTGCGAAAAAGATCACCGGCAACGAAAGTCTGTTCACTCTTCACGACGGAAACGCCAAGATTACCATGAGTCTTGACGGTGCGATAAAAAAGACAGCAGGCACCGTAATTAACCACAGCGACGATAATGAAATGACAAAGCTCCAGAAGATGATGTCGCTTGAAAAAATATCTGCTACTATCGTTTATGCGGATATTTTAGACGGTGTAGATCTCGAGTACATTGTCAAATCGGACTACGTTAAGGAAAATATAATCGTAAAGGAACGTCAAAACTCGTACGCATATACCTTTACGCTAAAACTTAATAATCTCGATGCCGTCCTGAACTCTGATGGATCGATAAGCATTATCGAGCCGGGAACTGATAACATAGTTTACGCTATTCCGGCTCCTGTGGTTTACGACGATAATTACAACTATGCTCCGAGCGAAGCGGCGTATTATTTGCTTGACAAAATCGGAACAAATAAATATTCTCTTACAGTTCAAGTGGATTCGGAATGGATGAATGCAGAAGAACGTGTGTATCCCGTTGTAGTTGACCCTACCGTATATAAAGGTGGACGCAAATTGGGACAAATGAGAGATACCTATGTGAGCTCTGCTAATCCAGGTACCAACTACGGCGGACAAAAGGTTTTGCGTGCAGGGTATGACCCCACATACGGCCATACCAGGTCATACATATATCTCAAGCCGTTGCCCACACTGCCTAAGGGATCATATATAACATCGGCGGAAATCAATTTACAGATATCCAGTATATCAGAATTAAACGATATTACTCTTGCCGCGTATACCATAGATATGGGAACGACAAGCTTGTGGAGCGAAACAAAAACGACTTGGAGTACTCATCCCGCGCAATTTTCGCAGCTTCTTGACTACGTAAATATTGAGTATATGACAGAAACCTACGATTGGTCGTGGGATATTACCGAAGCGGCGAAGAAATGGTATAGCGGAGCTCTTCCTAATCACGGAATTTGTATCGGACTCTTGGAAGAATCGCTAACATCTACCAATTGTGTCGTTTTCCACGCTTCCGAAAGCGATTCGTCTGCCGCCGGTTCATATTTGCCGTTCTATAGCTTCACTTACAGAGACGCAAAGGGTCTTGAGGATTATTATTCGTATTCATCTGGGAGTGCAGGACTTGTTGGCACATACAGTATTAATAATGCTACTGGAAATATGGTGTTAGTCACACCGCTTCTCTCTACAACGGACAGCTTGATGCCACTGACACTCTCGCTTGTGTATAACTCGACTCTGGCAGGTATTCCGTATCAGTATTCGGACAGTGTGATGACCGCATATACTAACGGATATACACCGTATGGATTTAAACTTAATATTCAAGAAACGATAATTAAGAAATCCTATATCAATTCGTCGCACGCAACGGCATATCACTATATTTGGGCTGATGCTGATGGAACGGAACATTATTTCCTTCCTATTGAGGGAGAGAATAATAAATATCAAGATGATGATGGACTCCAGCTAATACTGGATACATCTTCCTCTACACAGCTTACGATTACAGATAATAGCAAAACCGTAAGAAAATTTGCCAAAATGTCATCATCGCCGAGTGGCACGGCAGAGGCGTGGTATCTATCGAGCATTGCAGATAAAAACAATAATGCCGTATCGTTTGCATTTGATGGCGCTTACCGCCCGATAGCGGTGAACTTAGTGCCTAATGGCGGTTCTCCCATAAACTTCATTACGTTGTCTTATAATACGAACGGACTGCTGTATCTTGTTTGGAATCAAACAAGTAAGGACGGAGTCGTTATAAAATACAGGGATCAGTTTGGAAACACTGCCGAAGGTTATGAATATGTTTTGGGTCAAATAAGCTACCTTCACGGAAATGATAGCACGACATTGCAAAACTGGAACGATTATTATAACAGTTCGAGCAATCAAAATAATATCACTCTTGACGCTCTTGCTAATTATACGATTATGTACAACAGTCTTTCCCGTGCGTATGATTCACTATCAAATTCCACATTTGTATTCGGATATGTCGGCAATGGCACTAACGTAAGCTTAAAGCAAGTTCAAAAAAGTAGTAATAACACTACAGGCCAAAAAATATCTTTTGAATACTTTAATGGTTACACCGAAATCAGAACGAGCGGCTCAGACGATGTTCACGGAAACGACGACGATATTATCACCGTGTGCACATTTGACGGTGAACTTAGATTAAAGTCTAAATATTCAACCGATCTTTCGCGGTCGAAAATATACGGTGCTGTTTCGGGTGAATATGAAACCCAGCAAAATGTCAAAAACAACGTAAAACACTCGACAACCGTTGGTGGAAGTGCCACGAATTATTTGGTAAATGGTGGGTTTGAAACGACGACCACGAGCGGTGTGATGAGCGGTTGGTCGCGAACCTCGAATGTATACCTAAGAACTACCGGTGGAGGTGGCACTCGCGACTGGGGATATATAGAAGTCCGCGCCCAAGCAGGAGTTACCGATAGCGTATCTCAGCACGTTTTGCTTCCCGAGGGAGAATATACGCTTTCAATGAGTTTGGATAGCGGATCCGCCACAAATGCCAAGGTCTACATGAAAGCCGTTTCTGTAAGCAATGGCACACACACCTTTATTAAAGAGTGTCCTGTTAGCAAAGACTATGCAAGCAGTACTATTGAAGTGAGTATGCCTATATCCGCACTCAACGTAACAAACGGCGGTGAGATTTTTAAAATATCAATCGAAGTTACGGGAGACAGCAATTTAAGCGGTTACTGTAGTGTGCAGTTTGACAATGTCATGCTTGCAAAATGCGTCGGAAGTGCACCGTTTACTCGTGTAGAATGTGGTGACTTTGAAAGTTTTTCGGTGAATTCAAATGGTTCGTTTATTACTTCTGTAAGTGATTTTTGGGAAACCTCCGGAAGTAGTGTAGATTTGGAAGCTTCTGCCTATCCCTTTGGAAACGTAGCATATATCGAGTCAAACAACGGCAATACTGAATATGTAAAGCAACGAATATACACCGCCGGATACAGTATACTGGATGATTACGACAGTGGGGCGGCGTATTATGAGAGCGACAAGACCTACGTCGTGGCAGGATTTGCAAAAATATGCAACTCTCTTCCCAAGGACGTTGCCAGAATAAGAGTTGACGTGAATTATTACCAAGGAAGCGGAAATGACCTTTACGTTCAACCATATTACTTTGACTTCCAAAAAGGCTCTGACGCTTGGCAATTCGTCAGCGGAACATTCGATACAACAGCCGGCGATGTAGTACACTCTATCGATATATACTGTGAGTTTAGTTCGATCGGTCTCGGATATGCGATGTTTGATAATATCTCGGTGTTCCAAAGTGGAATTGACGAGTTTGAAGAATGTCTGTATTACGGAGACGCGGATGGCGCTAAAAACGGACTTTTGTATTACAAGAAGTCCGGTTCGTACTACGAAGTCTATGACTACGATAATCAGAAAAATCTCACCCGTGTTGCCAATAATATGGGTGAAATACACGACTATACGTACGATGATAAGGGAAATGTTGTTCGCGAAGTATATTATAAATTCCAAAACAACAACGGTTTACCTATTTATCCCGTCTTTAACAACGACCCCGATTCTTTCATCACCAAAACCCCGCAGACGATAACAGAGTATCACTATAATAATTCCTATGGACTTCTCAGTGAAATCGATGCTTATGAAGCACAGTATAATAGTAATGGCGATGTTGTTGCTAAGACAAACGCAAAGCACGTAATCACAAGCTACTCCTATAATCTCGGTGGCGAGTCAAGGATTTTTGGATCACTTGCGACCGAAACAAGCAGCCGAGGTGTAGTTACAAGATATTATTACGATGCTACAAACGGACATCTTCTTGCTACGGTAAATCAAAGCAAGGGAACCGGTATTTGTTATACGTATGATGCACTTGGAAACATAACATTGGTTACACCGGCAACGTACGTATCAAGTACACAGCAGTATTCCTCTGTAAATAATGCGGAAAAGGTAGAATATACCTACAACTCCAATAACCGCCTTAATACCATTACAACAGAGTCAACGACGTATTACTTTAACTACGACGCTTTCGGAAATGCTACCGATATAAGCGCGGGAGATAGAGAGCTTGCAAGCTATACGTATAACCCTAATAACGGCAAGCTTGCAACTATGACTTACGGTAATGGAACTACCGTAAGATATGTTTATGACGAACTTGACAATATCAAGGAACTATGGTATAATGTGGGAGGTACAGAAACCAAGGCGTATGAGTATTCTTATACTTGGCTCGGACAGATAGCACGCTTTGATGATCTGATAAACGGCACAAGCGTTATATATACTTATGACGGCTCAGGAAGACTGACAAACGTTACCGAATATGACACCGCAGATATGAAGAATAACTTCGGTGCATACACATTTTACAACGAGAAATCGCAGGTTAGCTCGGTATTTTATTCATCGGACTATATATACCCGGCTGGTGTGGAAAGCACTTCTTGGTGGTATAGTTATTCGTATATGCCCGATGGAAGTCTGGATTACGTAAGCGTAAATTCGGATATAACCATGGGTGAAATAGACTATACTTACGATACGTTTAATCGCATTACGTCCAAAAAGTATTCCTACACCTACGATTATGAAACCGATTACGTAAATAACGTAACTTATTCGTATGCTCCGGGAGTTTACGATAACACGACAGCTCTTGTAAGCGGCTATACGAGCACGGTAAACGGAACAAGTACAAATTATAGCTATATTTATGATAGCAACGGTAATATAGAGAAAATTTATATCGGCACTACTGCGGTGTATAGATATAAATACGATGATCTCGGACAGCTCGTGCGCGAGGATAACGTTGAGCTTAACCGCACCTACGTCTATACCTACGATAACGCAGGCAATATCCTCACCAAAAAGACCTATGCTCTCACATCGGAGGGCGTAACTCCTACAAACCCGCAGAGCACGGTAAACTATGGTTATAACGATGCAAGCTGGGGCGACCTTCTCACATCGTATGGCGGTCAAAATATAACCTATGATGCGATAGGTAACCCTCTCTCCTACTACAACGGAAGTAGATATACTTTCACTTGGAAGCAGGGCAGAAGGCTTGCAACAGCCGTAAAGGGAAGCAACACTCTGTCCTTTGAATATAACGACGAGGGTATTCGCGTAAGCAAGACGGTAAACGGCGTTAAGCATTCGTATCACCTTAACGGAAGCCAGATAGCGTACGAGGAGTGGGGAAATAACCTTCTCATATACCTTTACGATGCAGACGGGAGCCCGATCGGAATGCTTCACAGAACAACATCGGATGCTTCCTACGACTTCGATGCATATTGGTTTGAAAAGATCCTGCAAGGCGATATAGTTGCCGTTTACAGCAGCAGCGGCACAAAGCTTGTAACCTATAAGTATGATGCTTGGGGTAATATAACCACTACCTACTATAACGGCGGTGCTTCTACCGTAGCACAGTATAACCCTTTCCGTTACAGAGGTTATTATTACGATACCGAGACGGGGCTCTATTATGTATCCAGCCGTTATTATGATCCTGAGATTGGTCGGTGGATTAATGCGGATAATCAGTTCTCTACAGGTAGTGATTTGACAGGAATGAATTTGTTTGCTTACTGCGGCAATAATCCTGTTAATAGAATTGATCTTACCGGAGAAGCTTGGTGGCATTGGGCACTTGGAGCAGCTGTTGTAGCAGCTTGTGCGGTTGCCACAGTAGTTACCTGTGGAGGTTTTGCAGCCGCAGCAACGGCTGTTTGTATGGTTGGTAGTGGTGTTGCGGCTGCTACGACCGCATCAACTGTTGCCGCCGGAGCATTTATAGGGTCGGCAACTGTTTATGGTATGGCAGTTTTGTCTGCCGCATCCACGTCGAGTTCCGTGCAAGAGTTCAATGACCAAGGAAACTGGGGTACAGTAGCGGCAACGGCTTTCGGTGGACTAACGGGCGGATATGATGGATATACAATGTCCAAAGCACAAACACCGACAAGTACCCCGACAGGGAGAGGTACGCAGAATCCGAAAGTAAAAGCAGCGGTTCAAAAAGGTCAAGCAATGCACAAACAGATGGATTATGGACCTGGAGTTTTAAAAGAACAAACAATCGCACCTGGATGTAGGGTTGACGGAATAGATTTTAACAATCGTATTATATATGAATTGAAACCCAACAATCCACAAGCTATTGCTCGAGGAATGAACCAGCTCAATAGATACACATCAGCCGCAAGTCAACAGTTTGGTGGGACTTGGACGGGTGTGCTTAAATTGTATGATTAGAGGTGAGATAAATGATGCTTAATCATAATGAATATTTGAATTATACATTACCTAACAATTGGTGTGCCGAAGAGGATATTGATAATCTTCTTTTGTATAATCCCAGCGGCAATGGTGCGATAACAACATCTTTTTTCAATGTTTTAAAAACAAAAGAATCTTTAGATGAGCAGATAAGCATATTGGCCAAAAGATTTATTGAACAAAATAATATCAATCTGCATTCTCCTTTAATACTTTTCAACAGAGATGGCAAGACAATTTTGTACGGAACAGGCACAACATCTGATGGTTGGTTTATAAAATTGTGGGTTGTTGCCAAACACCCGAAAATAGTGTTTGCCACATATCAAAGTGAACGAAAAAGCGCTGAAGTGAAAGTATGTGATTCTATCATCGATAGTTTTCAGTTCGCATTTTAGTCATGGTATTATTTGAGATAAAAAGGTTTCAGGAATGTTCCTGACAAGTCTGTGTTTGGGTGTCCAAAAATGATGCTTGTCGGTACATAACAGTACCATTCTCTTTTTCGGCGAGTAACCCACCGAAAAACAACGTCCCGGAGGGGGACAACCCCTCCGGGTACATAGCAAAACCCAGCCGAAATCGGATTCTATTACCTCAACAGCAGATACTACGATCCCGAAATGGGTAGGTTTATTAATGCGGATGGCGTGATGTCCGGTGCAGACGGATCACTACAAGGTGCAAATCTGTTCGCTTATTGCTTTAATAATCCGGTTAATCTTGATGATTCTGATGGTAATTGGCCCAATTGGTTGAAAGTTACGATTGGCGCTGTTGCAACCGTGGCCGCGGTCGCTATTACAGTAGCAACCGGAGGTGCGGCAGCTCCGGTTTTGATTGGAGTGGCAGCAAGCACTGTGGGCGGTGCGGCGTTTGGGGCAGTCAACCACCGTATTACCACTGGAAGCTGGGAAGGAGCAGGAGAAGCCGCTTTAGATGGAGCTGCAGATGGATTCATGTGGGGAGGAATAGGCGCCCTCGGATCTTCTGCTGTGTCTGCCATCCCCAAAATTACAAAGGCAGCCAATGCAGCAAAGTCAGATCCTATAAAAAAAGCGCTGAAACAATTGGATTCATCTGGTCTGCGTCCCGGACAAACATCAATATCTCGCAGCAGAGTTATGGAACTTGTTAACAATTTTGACTCAACTAAAGCTCAAAGTTGTGTATATTCAAACGGTGCAACAAGATTTTTAGTAGATGGGCATCATACTACAGTAGCAAGTACAATTTTAGGAAAAGGTACTTGTATGAATATGGGAGCAGTTACATCACAGTTGCCTTCTGCAACAAATGTATATTGGTCAAAAAATTGGTATGAATTTGGAAAGACAGTCATTAAAATTATGGATTGAGGGGATGTAATGAAAAAAAAATCTGCTTTTGCCGAACTATTATATGTTGTTTCAAATTTTGAAAAAGGTAGGGTAAAATCCTCTGGTATATGGAATAAAAAATATGTTAAATCATTGGAAAGTTCAATAGAAATTATGACCCTTCTTACAAATTTAATTTCAGGGAATAAAGAAATTTCACAAAACGAAATTCATTTTTTACAAGACTTTATTCATAAAAACAAAGGCATTATTTTTAATAACGAAGGAAATATTGATGTTATTTTTGATGATAAAAACGATTTTATACCTTCATCTAATGACTTTGAAGAACCCATAAAATTAATGAACTATATCATAATAGAAATCAAGAATCTTTTACGCACCAAGAGCAAAAACTATAAAATTAAAATATCGTATTTACTGAAAGCGTTTCATAACTTGCCAAAAGTTTTTCTCGACCCAAAAGATACTCGAGTGTTTAATCTTGATATTCATCCCATAGACCAGCAAGAAGCCGTTCAATACGCATTTTCATATATTTCAATAATATACAAATAAATCCATTGAGAAAATTCATTACGGCATCTGTTGCATTGATCCATATTAAAACTTTAAATTAGGAATCCATGCCGTTTAATACAATGACTTGGTTTGGAAAGCTAATTTGAATTTGCTTATAAAAATAATGGATAGTCAGCATTAATAACCATACCCTGTAAAGCTCCGCTCATTTTGGGCGGAGTTTTCTTTTGCTCGTATTTATATACAAAAAAATTCAAAAACATAGCACTTTTTCGCAAAACCCTTGACAAATTCTTACAGATTATGCTATACTACAGTTGCGACACAACAGAATAAAAGTCTTATGGGTACAGTTTCATTAAAGCTTGAACTTACAGAAGATTATGGCGTGACAGATGCGTGGGTCTTTACAGCAACCGAATATAATTTTGTAGTCAAAGAATCTGATCTTGGGACATACTTAACCGAAGAAGAGCTTAAATCTTCTGAAACAATAGAAAAAGTCAAAAGTTATCTTAAGACGAAAGATGAGTTTGGGTTTCAAGGCAAGGATATAGAGTCATTTGAGAGCTTTTATTTGGCGACAATAAAGACGGAAATAAAAAACGAGCATGAGAAGAAACACGCTCTTGTGGTAGTTGCGTATGAAGATAACGGATGGTGGGAAGGATACTGCTGTCACGTACTATACGATATTTACCGCATAGGAGATTCGATTTTTGCGGATTTAGATTACCATGCAGGGGATGAGAGTTACACGGAAACCGTCAGCGACGTGCTTAATGGACTTGATGACGATTATACGTACAAACTCATAAAGAAATTTGGATAAGAAAATAAGCCGCTCGGAAGAGCGGCTTATTTTGATGCATATATCGTTTTATCGCTTCATAAAATGTTTGCTTTTTAATAATGATTTCAAAAACACCAGTAATTTTGAAAGCGATTGAAATTTTATCAGCAGTAAAAAGGGCTACAAAACACCAGTATTTTTGAAATTGAATAGAATATTCAATAACACCCCAACACCAGTGTTTTGGAAATGGCCGTTTTGTCGCACCAATCTTTAGATAACACAGCGTGAATTTTTTCGTTTTGCTCGTTTTTTTGTGTTTTTTTCTATCCAATTATGCTACAAAATCTACATTATTCGGGAACTTACCTTAAAACACCGTCTTGCTTGCTCTCGTGTGAACTTTCTATGAAATATAACGTAAGAAGATAATTAATGTAATAAAGATATCTAGATGTCGAACTTCTAATTTGTAAATCGTTAATACTGATATATTTGCCTATAAAACTAAAACCTTATCAATGGAGTAAACAGTGTCGTAGCTTAATTGCAACGGTACTGTTTTTATTTTATGAATTTTGATAATTAAAATGCTGAATTTATCTAAATTTGCATCTTTGTAATTACTTTTTCTTTCATACTTATATTGAAAGAAAAAACATGAGAGGAGAAAAAAATAACCGAATGCTGGTTATACCGCATGTAATTGTGGTATAACCAGCCAACTGTTCGGAAACAGGGATGCTTACGTGAATAGTCAACCCGTAAGATCCGCCTAGCTCGGCGAAAAGATTAAGAAAAATATTAGAAAACTATTTTGAATAACTTTTCCTAAAATGTAGCCAAGACCGTTTAACACCCACCGTGGTGGCGCAATTGTAAAATTACAATTGTGATTTAAAAAATCTTACATACTTAAAATAGAAAAAAGAAAAGGAGAAAAATATGGGAAAGCGGAAAAGAAAAGCAACCGTTACACAGCGAATCACCGCAGAAGCAACAGAGCAGTTAAGTGGCATCAAGCATGATGCTACCCGGAAACAGTACATACGGCATTTTAAATCGTATGTACGTTATTGCAGAGACACACACAATGTTAAGTTTCTTGAGGATTGTCAATCGTACGTCCAGGATTACTGTGACAATTTAGTAAGCAGCGGAAAGTATAGCGCCTCGACAGTACACACGTATATTGCAGCAATATGTAGAGTACTTAACATTAACATGCGTATTGTGAAAAAGCCAATACGTCATGTGGCCGACTATGTACGCGGACGTACAGAGAGGTTCGGAGGTGCTACTTATGATGAAAACGATCCAAGATGGTCATATGTCGTAGAATTTCAAAAGAGAGTTGGCATTCGACGGAATGAACTTGAGCATTTGCGTGGGTGCGATTTTGCGACCGATGAAAGTAATTATCCGTGTGTGCTGGTTAGATGCGGCAAAGGCGGTAAGATTCAATATCAGCGTATAGATGTGGAAGATATTGAATTTGTGCGCCAGTTTTTTACACGCGTTGAAAAAGATGATTATATTTTTGAAAAATCGTTGTTCCAAAATAATCTTAATTTACATGGACTGCGTGCCGACTGTGCAAAAAAGTATTATGCAGATGTGCTAAAACGCCTTAAGGAAGATCCGAAATACGCCAAACAACTCGAAGGCAAAATACGAAAACGATGGGATTTATACTGCCGTGATAAGAAGGGAAGACCTCGTCGGTTTCCTGAACATGAAATTCGTGGTTGGTATATATTACGTGGTAAAAATCGCGAAATGGCACGCAGAAAAGGATTGCCTGTATCATATAACAAACTGGCGTTAATGGCTACATCAATTTTTAAGTTGTCACATTGGCGAAATGATGTGACTGTGGCTAGCTATCTTTTGGCATAAAAAAATAATTAAAAATAAAAAAGGAGAATTGGTATGAAACAAACAACGTTCAATGAAATTTGGGATGAGGCGCATAATGACAGAGAGGAAATGTTATCGATGTATTTTAAATCTGAATATTTATCTCGTTTGTTAAGTAAAAAGGAGATTATTATGACACGAGATACTATAGCGGCCGCAGAGGCAACAAGAACCTTTGATGACTTTTGCAATGTTTTTAATAAGTCGGCACTTAGTATTATGGAAGAATTTGAAATTCCATCCGATGTTGTTGATGAATGGCGCAACGGTACATTTCCTCTGTACTTGAAACGTATGATTGCATGTTCGCTCGTATCTGCTGCTATTGAAGATGGTCGTTGCAAAACTTGTCAGTTATGTGGTGAATTTTTCTTTTCTAAACACAAGACGGCTTTGTTTTGCGAGGATTGTTGTGAGTGTGTTTTCTGAAACAAGAAAAAATCGCTATTCAAAAACCACTTTATTTATTTTTTTCTGTCATACTTATTATGTCGTGCGCGATACTGTTCATGGCCATGAACGAAAATCTTATCAAAAAAACAAACAGAAAAGGAAAAAACTTATGGAAAATTCGAAACAGAATGTGTCTTGCATTAGTGACACAATAGCATCAACAGAAGCGTTTTTAAATTCGGTTAAACCAGAAACTGGTTATCCCTACAGTCATTCCGACATTGGAGCCGCAGAGCTATTTGCAGATTGTTACAAAGACATTTTACGGTACAGTCCGGAACGTAAAAAATGGTATCACTATAAGGATGGCGTTTGGTCAGTAGATAAGGGAGGTGATATTATAGCAATGAATTTTTGTCAAAATCTAGCCAAAAGATTATGTGACTATGCTACAAATCTATGCGGAAAATATCAGTATGAAAAATTTGTTGCTTTTGTATCAGGTTGGCAGAGACACAGCAAACGGGTAAATATACTAAATGATGCACGAGGATATCATCCAATGTCGATGGAAATGCTGGATCGGGATATATATGCATTTAATTGTCAAAACGGAACGCTCCATCTAGACACTATGGAGTTTACGCAGCATCGCCCTGGTGATATGATTTCAAAAATCAGCAATGTGATCTATGATCCTAGTGCAAGATGTAATCGATTTTTGACTTTTATCGATGAGATTACCTGTGGAGATAGTGAAAAAGCAAGATTCTTGCAAAAAGTTTTAGGGTATAGCTTGACGGGAGATACTCGCTACGAATGTATGTTTTTTCTGTACGGTGCCACAACGCGCAACGGCAAGAGTACATTATGCGAAAGTGTCCTAAAAGTCATTGGTGAGTATGGTTGTACTGTGCGACCGGAAACTATAGCTTTAAACAAATACGCTAACAGCCATGCGCCGAATGAGGATGTGGCACGATTGATAGGTATTAGATTTGCCAACATATCAGAAATATCGCCAACACTTGCAATTAATACATCCCAAATCAAAAGTATGCTGGGTAACGATACAATCAATGCTCGCTTTTTACACGAAAACAGCTTTGATTTTAAAATACAGGCCAAATTTTTTGTAAACACAAATTATTTGCCAAATATAGAGGATGAGTCTGTATTTAGTAGCGGCCGTATAATTGTAATACCCTTTACAAGGCACTTCTACGAGCATGAACAAGATAAAACGTTAAAAACTCTATTTGCACAACCGGAAAATCAAAGTGCTATACTTAACTGGTTGGTCGAAGGGTACAAAATGCTTTTGGAAGAAGGTCTTAACATTCCAGTGTCAATAGAAAACGCAACTTCTGAATATGCCGGCGATAGCAACATATTTGTTAAATTTGTTGCTGACAAGTTGATTGAAGATCCTGATTCCGAGATCCGTACCATGCAGGCATATCAAGAATACAAACAATGGTGTCTTGATAACGGATATGGTCCAGTGTCTATCCAACGTTTTGTGAGCGTATTAGCTAACATTGTAACCATCCGAAAAAAACGACCTAAAACAGGCGGTAATCCCACCGGAATGATTTGTGGTTATAGATTGGTGATACAACAATGATGTAATGTGTAGCGTTGTAGCGGATATTTGGCGATATAAAAATAATATAATAGCATAAATTAGAAAAATATAATGTATATATCCGCTACATTCGATACAACAGATATTAGATTTAAAAACTGCATAATTCAAATTAAATTGTGCTAAGAATAATTATAGCATTATATGTGAGGTGTTTTAATGGTCTCTAAAAAGACGGACAGCACAGTAAATCGTACGGCAGAGGAGATATGGCTAAATTATTTTAACCGATATCTGTTTGAGCAAGGTACCATCAGCGAAAAAGAGTACAATATGATGACCCAAAAGATTTCGGAGTATATGTCAAGACGGTACACTTTCAATGTGCTTCGCTAAGCTTTACACGGACGGTTTCAAGCAAATCGTCCATACATAACTACAAAATTGTAAAGTTTCTAATTACACTTGCATTTTTGAAAGTCGTGTGATATAATACATTCAAAACATATAATGATACAACGAACTTTATCAAGGAGAACAACAATGGATATACTTAATATTAGAGCACTCTTGCGTACGAAATCCATATATGACATTCCTCTTCGCGTGACATTTTATGCCCGTGTTTCCTCGGAAACCGACGAGCAGCTCAACTCACTTGACAATCAGATTGCATACTACGAAAATTTTATTAAAAATAACGCAAAGTGGACCTATGTTCCCGGATATATCGACGAGGGTCTTTCGGGTATCTCTACGAAAAAAAGAAAACATTTCAATGAGATGATCTCCGATGCGAAAGAAGGACTATTTGATCTTATCATTACCAAGGAGATTTCCCGATTTGCCCGTAACACATTGGACTCTCTGCAATATACAAGAGAGCTTATCAGACTAGGTGTGGGCGTGTTCTTTCAGAATGATAACATCAACACACTTGACGAGGATGCAGAGCTTCGTCTTACGATTATGTCATCTATCGCACAGGACGAGCTTCGCAAGCTTTCGAGTCGTGTGAAGTTCGGTCATCAGCAAGCAATCAAGTCGAGCGTGGTTCTCGGCAACAGCCGCATTTTTGGATATATAAAAGATGATAAAAAGCTGGCTGTCGATGAGAGCCAAGCTCCTATGGTACGCGATCTTTTTCGTCTGTATGCTACGGGCGAGTACAGTATGAAACAGCTTGAAACACTCTTTTATGACCAAGGTTATCGTAATTATAACGGTAACAAAATTGCTCATACTACGATGTCGGGCATTATCTCTAACCCTAAATACAAGGGATATTATGTCGGCAACAAGGTGCGCGTTGTGGACATGTTTACCAAGAAACAGAAATTCTTACCGCCCGACGAGTGGGTGATGTTCAAGGATGAAACAGGGGAAATCGTGCCTGCAATCGTATCCGAGGAAATATGGGATAAGGCAAACGAAGTTCTGGCGCGCCGTAGCGAGGATGTGAAGAACCGCAAGGGTGTCTGCAACCACGCCAACCTCCTAACAGGCAAACTGTATTGCACTCATTGCGGCATGCCTTACTATCGCCGAGAATCAAAAGATAAGCACGGTAATATTAATTCAAAATGGGTGTGTTCCGGAAAGATAAATAACGGCGCTAGTTCATGCCCGTCTTTCCCGATATATGAAGACGAGATCAAACCGATTCTGTTCGATGTTTTCAATGAAACGCGAGTAGATGTGGAATCACTGATTGAAAGCTATATAGAGATGTTTAGGTCAATGGAAGCCGATGATGAGACTGCAAAACAGATAAAGGAGCAGAAGCGCACCATAGAGCTTGCAGAACAAAAGAAAAACAAACTTCTTGAACTTGTAACGCTTGGCGCTGTTACCGCAGAGAATTTTAAATCAATGACCACAGCCTGCGACCGAGAAATTGCGCAGGCGAGCGGAGAGATCGAGGAACTCGAAAAGCAGATGTTCACCAAAGATGAATACCGCAGACATATAGCAGAGGTCAGAACACGTTTGGATGCGGCGGTAAGAGATGCCTCGACGGGTATAATATCCCCCGAATTCGTTGCGAGGTACATCGACAAAATCACGGTCACAATAACTGATGATGATACAGCGAACTTGGAAATTAAGATTTTCACGGGTGAAAGTACTGAAAAATGGCTGAAAAAGCTTGATTTAAGAACTAAAATTCGTACGGGTGTCACTATGAAGAAGATGGTCGAGAAGTACGAGAACGACCTTAAGAACAACAAATAAAAGATCGTTTGAAATTTAAACCAAAACAAATACCTTTTGGTTTGAAAGAGGCGGGAGGCTGTGCTTCCTGCCTTTTTTCTTATATTTATATAAAATAATATATTATTTTTAAAGTTACTGTTGCAAACGGCAAAAAAATGTGCTATAATAGTGCATAATAGGGTAAATATTGCTTTGAAAGGGCAAGAACGGGAGAATATATGTCTGAAAGTTCGATAGTATTGGAGCGCATAAAGGAGCTTCGCGAGAAAATTCAATATCATAGCCATAAATATTACGTCGAGGACTCGCCCGAAATATCGGACTACGAGTACGATAAAATGTTCTACGAGCTCGTTCATCTCGAGGAAGAGTATCCCGAGTATGACGACAAGAACTCTCCCACCAAAAGAGTGGGCGGCAAGGCGCTTGAGAAATTTGAAAAGATAGAGCATACCTATCCGCTCAAAAGCCTTTCGGACGTCTTTTCGTACGATGAGCTTGGCGATTTCGTTTCCAAAATGAAGAGCGAGCACGCCGAGGTCGATTTCTCTGTCGAATGTAAGATAGACGGACTCTCGGTAGCCCTCCACTACGAAAACGGCGAGCTTATCTATGCGGCAACAAGAGGTGACGGACTCGTTGGCGAGATAGTCACCGAAAACGTGCGTACTATCGGCTCCGTGCCCCTGAAGATCCCTTATACGGGCACTCTTGAGGTGCGCGGCGAGGTCTATATGCCGAAAAGCAGCTTTGAAAAGGTAAACGCCGAGCGCGAGATCAGCGGAGAAGCACTCTTTGCAAATCCGAGAAACGCGGCGGCAGGATCGCTCCGTCAGCTCGACTCGAAGATAGCGGCGTCCCGTGGACTTGATATCTTCATTTTCAATTTGCAGTATTGCGACAAGACCTTCACAACGCACAGCGAGACCTTCGACTTTATGCGCGAAAACGCCTTCAAGGTAATTCCGTTTGCAAAGGTCGTCTCGACCTATGACGAAATAATAGACGAGATAAAGTCTATCGGTGAAAAGCGCGGAAGCCTTGCATTCGATATAGACGGAATGGTAATCAAGGTTAATTCTCTCCCTCTCCGCGAGGAAATAGGCGAGGGAACGGGTACTCCCAAGTGGGCGGTTGCATATAAATTCCCGCCCGAAGAAAAGGAGACCGAGCTTCTTTCGATAGATATTCAGGTCGGAAGAACGGGCGTACTTACCCCGATAGCAAACCTCTCGAGCGTCCGTCTTGCAGGAACAACTGTCAGCAGAGCGACTCTTCATAATCTCGATTTCATAAGAGAGAGGGATATAAGAGTAGGCGCAACGGTCACGGTACGCAAGGCGGGAGACATAATTCCCGAGATAGTATCGGCTAAAAATACTGTCGGACTCCCCGAGTTTTCATTCCCCGAGACCTGTCCCGCTTGCGGAGAAAAGGTATCGAGAAGCGATCAGGCGGCAATAAGATGCACGAACTCGTCTTGCCCCGCACAGCTTCGCAGAAATATCGTACACTTTGCCTCCAAGGGCGCAATGGATATAGACGGACTCGGCCCGGCAGTTGCAAACGAGCTTTGCGACAAGGGACTTGTAAAGAGCGTTTCCGATCTCTACTACCTCACCTTTGAGGATCTTGTCGGACTTGAGCGAATGGGCGAAAAGAGTGCAAATAAGCTTCTTTTAGCTATCGAGGGCTCAAAAACGAGAGGACTTGCCAAGCTTCTGTACGCACTCGGCATCGGTCAGATAGGCGATAAAACGGCGGACGCTCTCGCGCAGAGCTACTCGGATATCGAGGACTTCTTCACAGTCAGCGGAGAAAAGCTCACCGAGATAGACGATGTCGGCGAGATCGTTTCAAAATGCGTGGTCGATTACTTCGCCCACCCGTCAACGCGAGAGACGGTTGACCGTCTCAAGGCGGCAGGCGTCATTACCGCGAGCGCGAAGAAGGAGAAAAAGGACGGCAGATTTGACGGGATCACCTTCGTTCTCACGGGAACACTCCCCACGCTCACGAGAAGCGAGGCAGAGGAGATAATCATTTCCTACGGCGGAAAGACGTCCTCGTCGGTATCCAAAAAGACGGGCATCGTGCTTGCAGGCGCAGAGGCGGGCAGTAAGCTCACGAAGGCGGAGCAGCTCGGAATAAAAATTATAGACGAAAACGAATTCAGAAAAATGATAGAGGACTAAAAAATGCTATTTGACAACGTAAAGGTGTATCTGAAGGCAGGAGACGGCGGAAACGGCGCGGTATCCTTCAGACGTGAAAAGTACGTTTCGCACGGCGGCCCTGACGGTGGCGACGGCGGAAACGGCGGAAATATTATTTTCAAGGTGGACGAGGGACAGAACACTCTCACCTACTACAAGTACAAAAGAAAGTTCAAGGCAGAGAACGGCTCCAACGGAAGTGGCTCGAAATATCACGGTAAAAGAGGCGAGGATCTTATCCTTCCCGTACCGCCCGGAACTGTCATAAAGGATGCAGAGAGCGGACTTGTCATCAAGGATATGTCCGAGTGCGACAGCTACGTTATCTGCAAGGGCGGACGCGGAGGCTGGGGAAACCACCACTTCGCAACTCCCACGAGACAGATCCCCCGATTTGCAAAGCCGGGACTCGTCGGCGAGGAAAAGGAGATAATTCTCGAGCTTAAAATGATAGCGGACGTCGGACTTATCGGCTTCCCGAACGTAGGAAAATCGTCGATACTTTCGATGATCTCGTCGGCAAGACCGAAGATCGCAGACTATCATTTCACAACTCTCGCGCCCAATATCGGAGTCGTTTCGGTAGGAGATGAGAGAGGCTTTGTTGCCGCAGACATTCCCGGACTTATCGAGGGTGCGGCAGACGGAATCGGTCTCGGACATTCCTTCCTTCGTCACGTTGACAGATGCAGACTGCTTCTTCACGTTGTCGATATATCGGGAAGCGAGGGCAGAGATCCTATCGACGATATTATCGCAATAAACGCAGAGCTTGAGAAGTACAGTCCCGAGCTTGCAAAGCGTCCGCAGATAATCGTTGCAAACAAGTGCGACCTTCTTGACAATGATGCAGACCTTTCCGATTTCGAGGAGTTTGCAAAGGTCAGAGGAAGCGAGGTCATCTACGTTTGCGCACCTATCGGCGAGGGAATACAGGATATGGTCAATAAGACCTTCGAGGCTCTCCAGAAGCTTCCTCCCATCAAGATATACGAGGCAGAATACGTTGAGCCTGACATCAGCGAGGAGATCACCTCCCACGAATTTTCCATTCACAGAGAGGACGATCTTTTCATCGTCGAGGGCGAATGGCTTCGCCGCGTGATGAACTCTGTCAACTTCTCGGACAGAGAATCGCTTATGTATTTCCAGAGAGTTCTCAGAAACAGCGGAGTTATTTCTGCACTCGAGGACGCAGGCGTATCGGACGGAGATACGGTCAGCATATACGATTTTGAATTTGACTACGTAAGATAGCATTCCCCGAATATACCCCTAAAAACGCGAAAATACCTGATATTCGGAGGAAAAATGTTTACACTTACGCAAAGCGAAAAAAATATGATTGAAAAGCTCGGAGGCGCGGTGGAAAGATACCGAAAGCTCGAGGAAATGCTCGGAGATCCCGAAATAATCTCCGATCAGAAGGAATACACAACACTTATAAAGGAATATAAGTCTCTCACTAAAATAGCCGAGAAGTACGGAGAATTTGTAAAGCTTGACAGCGAATGCCGCGATCTTTACGAGATGATCGAGCTGGAGGACGACGAGGAGCTTCGCGCTCTCGCAAAGGACGATCTCGAAAACAACGAGGAATCTATGCGCGCTCTTATTGACGAGCTGAGAATACTTATTCTTCCGCGTGACCCTAACGACGATAAGAACGTTATCGTTGAAATCCGCGGAGGCGCAGGCGGAGACGAGGCGGCGCTTTTTGCCAACTCGCTTTACAGAATGTACTCAATGTACTGCGCAGGAGCAGGATATAAGACCGAGATAATCGGCGCAAACGAGACCGAGCTTGGCGGATATAAGGAGATCGACTTTATGATCGAGGGCGAGGGCGCCTACTCGCGCTTCAAGTTTGAAAGCGGAGTTCATAGAGTACAGAGAGTCCCCGAGACCGAGACGCAGGGAAGAATACACACCTCGACCGTAACGGTTGCCGTTCTCCCCGAGGCAGAGGAGATCGAGGTCGTAATAAACCCTGCCGATATAATCATCGAGTCGTGCAAATCGAGCGGCGCGGGCGGTCAGCACGTCAATAAGACCGAGTCTGCAGTACGCCTCACGCATAAGCCTACGGGAATCGTAGTTGAGTGTCAGGAGGAGCGAAGCCAGTTCAAAAACCGCGACAAGGCGATGAAGGTGCTTCGCGCAAAGCTTCAGGATATGCAGGAGCGAGAGCAGAACGATAAGATAACGAGCGAGAGAAAGAGTCAGGTCGGTACGGGAGACCGCAGCGAGCGAATTAGAACCTATAACTATCCGCAGGGAAGAGTCACCGACCATAGAATAGGACTCACCCTCTACTCTCTTGAAAACTTCCTCAACGGAAACATTCAGGAAATGATAGACGCTCTTATTACCGCAGATACCGCGGAAAAATTAAAGAACAGTGAATTTTGATAATATGTGTGAAAATCATATAAACACAAAAATAATAACCTATCCCGATAAAAAGGGAATGTCCGAGGCGGCAGAGCTGATAAGACAGGGAAGGCTGGTTGCTTTTCCCACCGAGACCGTTTACGGACTCGGCGCATCAGCCCTTTTGTCCGATGCGGCAAAAAAGGTGTACGCGGCAAAGGGACGTCCGTCCGATAATCCGCTGATAATTCACCTTGCAAGATACGAGGACGCCGAAAAATACTGCGAGGTAACGCCCGAATTTGAGCGTCTCGCAAAGGCGTTCACCCCCGGACCTATTACGGTCGTAATGAAGAAAAAGGATATAATTCCGTCCGACGTAACCGGTGGACTTGACACGGTAGCCGTCAGAATACCGAGCCACGAGGCGGCAAGAGAGCTTATATCTCTTGCAGGTGTGCCGATAGCCGCACCCTCGGCAAATCTTTCGGGAAGACCGTCCACCACGTCTGCCGACCACGTTATCAGCGATATGCTCGGCAGAATAGATATGATAATCGACGGCGGTGACTGCGAGATCGGTCTTGAATCGACGATAGTTGCGATAGTCGGCGAAAATAAGCTGAAAATGCTCCGTCCGGGAGCGGTCACGCTCGAGATGCTCAGAGCCGAGGACTTTGAGGTCGGGCTTGATAAGGCGGTCACAGAGAAGCTCTCCGAGGGCGAAAAGCCTGCCGCACCGGGAATGAAGTATAGACACTACGCGCCGGTATCTCCCGTCATACTCCTTGACGGAAGCGACGAAAAACGCGTGCAGTTTATGTCGTCTTTTGTCGGAGACGAGTCGGTAGCGCTTGTCTGTTTTAGCGAGGACGGCGCGATAAACAGCGCAAAAAATGCGGTGGTTATCGGTAGTAAGTACGACCAAGCCGAGCAGGCGCACAGACTTTTTTCTCTCCTTCGCGCATTTGACGATAAGAGCGAGATAAAGAAGATATACGCGCCTCTCCCCGATAAAAGCGGAATAGGACTTGCAATTTTCAACCGAATGCTCAAGGCGTCGGGATATAGCGTAGTCACACTCTAAAAAAGGACACATAAATCTGAAAGGATCTTTTCTATATGGCAAAGAAAAAGGTAAGTAAGGAATATAAAGCAGACGAGGTAGTAGCACCGATAGTCGATCAGCCCATAACCGAAACGGTAGAGAAGAACTATATGCCGTACGTTATGAGCGTTATCATTTCGCGTGCTATCCCCGAAATAGACGGATTCAAGCCCGCACACAGAAAGGTGCTTTACACGATGTACAAGCAGGGACTTCTCACGGGACCGCGTACAAAAAGTGCCAACGTTGTCGGACAAACGATGAAGATTCACCCTCACGGAGACGCGTCCATATACGATACTCTCGTGCGCCTTACAAGAGGACACGAGGCGCTGCTTCACCCCTTTGTTGACTCAAAGGGAAGCTTTGGTAAGCATTACAGCAGCGAAATGGCGTACGCCGCTCCCCGTTATACCGAGGTAAAGCTCGATCCCTTCTGCGCAGAAATATTCAAGGGAATAGATAAAACCGCGGTCGAGATGGTGCCTAACTACGATAATACGATGGTTGAGCCCGTCCTTCTTCCCACAAGCTTCCCGAATATTCTCGTTTCGGCGAATATGGGTATCGCGGTCGGTATGGCGAGCCGTATCTGCTCGTTCAACCTCTCCGAGGTGTGCGACGGCGCAATTCAGGTGCTTCGCAACCCCAACACCGATGCAGACCAGATGCTCGATATAATCAAAGCTCCCGATTTTCAGGGCGGCGGATATATCATCTACGATAGAAAGCAGCTTTCCGATATATATTCGACAGGTCGCGGAAGCTTCACTATGCGCGCAAAGTACGTTTACGATAAATCGTCCAACTGTATAGACATTATCGAAATTCCGTACTCTACCTCGCTTGAAGCGATAATGAAGCGCCTCACCGAGCTCGTTAAAAACGGAAGCCTCAAGGAGGTCTCCGACTTCAGAGACGAGATCGACCTCAAGGGCTTTAAGCTCACGCTTGACTTGAAGCGCGGCGTTGATCCCGATAAGCTTATGAATAAGCTTTACAGACTTACTCCTCTCGAGGACGATTTCTCGTGTAACTTCAACGTGCTTATTGATAGCGTACCGAGACAGATCGGCGTTGTTGAGATACTTAAAGAGTGGATACGCTTCAGAATGGGATGCGTACGCCGCGAGCTTAGCTTCGACCTCGGAAAGAAGGAGGAAAGACTCCACCTTCTCGAGGGACTTCGCGAGATCCTTCTTGATATTGATAAGGCAATCAAGATCATTCGTGAGACGAAAAACGATAAGGACGTAGTCCCCAACCTTATGCAGGGATTCAGAATCGACGAGATTCAGGCAGAGTTTATCGCGGAAATAAAGCTCCGTCACTTAAACCGCGAGTATATAATCTCTCGCCTTGACGAGATAAAGAAGCTCACCGAGGATATTGCCGAGCTTAAAGACCTTATAAACAGTGATGCAAAGCTCAAAAACTATATTGCAAAGCAGCTTAAGGAGATCAAGGCTAAATACGGCAAGGAAAGACGCACCGACCTCATTTACGCAGAGGATATAGTAAATGAGCCTGAAGAGGTAGTTGTCGATACAACTCCCGTTCATATCGTTCTCTCGAAGGAGGGATATTTCAAGAAGATCTCGATGCAGTCTCTTCGCGGAAACGACGAGCAGTCCTTCAAGGACGGCGACTCGCTCCGAGTTGAGGAGGACGCAACCAACGGAGACGATATAATCTTCTTCACCGATAAGGCGCAGTGCTATAAGACCAACGCATCGGCATTTGACTATACCAAGGCGTCCGCCCTCGGCGACTTTGCAGCCGCAAAGCTCGGTATGGATAAGGACGAAAAGGTAGTCTATATGAAGGCGATCTCGGGCAATGACTATTCAAAGGGCAACTTTATGTTCTTCTTTGAAAACGGAAAGGGTGTAAAGGTTCCCGTACTTGCTTACGAGACCAAAACTAACAGAAAGAAGCTCGTCGGAGCCTTCTCGGACGCATCTCCGATAGTTTCGATCATATACGAGAGCGCACCCACCGAAATTCTTATGATCTCGAATGCAAAGAGGGGAATAGTTATAAGCAGTAACCTCGTTCCCGTAAAGGCGTCGAGAGCATCGCAGGGCGTATCCCTCTTCACTCTCAAGGGCGGACAGAAGCTCACAACCGTTATGACCGACTTTGCAGATAAATTCAAGAGCGCAAAGTCTCTGAAAAAGATAAAAATTCCCGCAGTTGGAATCGCAATAGACGAGTACGACGCGGAAAAACAGCAGATACAGCTTATCTGACACATAAATAAAGGAGGAATGATAGATGGCAGGATCAAACGGAAATAAACCCGATATGAAAAAGCTCCTCGTGCGAATTATCGCAGGCTTTCTCGGGTTTCTGATGATTTTTTCTATCATCGTAGTGGCAGTGCAGTCGTATGCAAACACGGCGATCGACCTGAAAGATGGCGATGAAATAGACGTCGGTCTGTATTACGGCAGCTTCCTTGCCGAAAGCTTTACCGCAGATGCAAGTAAGGGATTTCGCATAGAAATCCCTTACGGCGAGGGCTTTCTTTCCTTCGATGATGCGGACGGCATCAAGAGCGTGTCGATAGCAAACGGAGAAAACCTCACCAAGACCGAAAGCTCGTTCAGACGCGCAGAGGAGGGTGCAGGTGTATCTGTCGGCGGATATAGAGTTATGCTCTCGTCCTATTCAACGAAGGTCGGATCAAACGATAAAAACGATAACATAATCCCGTTCAGACCTACGGGCGAAACAACGGGAACCTTCAATGCAGAAAACATAAGAGGATATATCGAAAGAATCTCCTCGACCGTCAAAAAGCTCGATAGCTACGCCGTTCCTGCGTATATTGACGGACAGTTTTACATCTGTCTCGGCGGCTTTGCAAACGCAGAGATAGCCGAGAATTTTCTCGACGCCTTCAAGGCTTCGTATAACTGCGAGGCAATAGTTACCTCTCCCGATAAGAAGGTCTATTCGGTAATCGACTATAAAACGGGAACTCTTCTTTGCCACCTTTCGGGAATAGACGCGCTCTATCTCACACCGGTTGCAAACGAGAATTTCAAGTCCTCCTCGGGCGGAACCTATTACGGACGCCTCCGTTTTGAAAACAGCGGAGAGGGCTTTAAGGTGGTAAACACTCTTTATATGGAGGAGTACGTTGCATCGAGACTTTCCTCCGAGGTCGATACTGCCGCGTGGAATCCCGAGGCGTTAAAGACGGTCGCGAGCGTTATAAGAACGAATGCGTACGGCTCGCTGAACGAAAAATCGTCGCATAACGCAGACGGCTTTGACCTTTGCGCGGACGCTCATTGCGGAATTTATCACGGATGCGGAAACGTGGACGAAAATGCAAAAAATGCGGTACTTTCCACGAAAAACATAGTAATAAAGAGCGAAGGAAACCTCATAAACGCCCTTTACGGAACGACCTACGGCGGCGCAACAGTCTCCCTTGAGGACGCCTATGGCGCCTCTGTCGCAGGCAGAGGAAAGTATCTCTCCGAGGTACTTGCCGCGTGGGAAAACTACGAAAACAGACAGGGCGGCAGATGGACGGGCGAGATAAGTCCTCAGGAGCTTTACGAGATACTCTCTGTCAGAATGCCCGATTGCCCCTTGCGAGGAAACGTAGTCAAGGTCGAGGCGCTTGAGCGCTCGGAAAGCGGACTTTACGTCACGAAGATCGAGTTTACCGATATTTTTGAAAATAAGCTGACGGTCAGCGGAAGCGAGACGATAAGAAATCTTCTGACCGGCGTAGTTGAAAGCGCGAACTTTGTAGTTGGCGTTGCAGGCAGCGAAACGCTTGAGACCGCTCTCGTTTATAACGTTGATACGCACGAGACTGCAAAGGCAGAGTCTCCCGTTAATTTCAGCGGTGCTTACGGCAATTTTGTGTTCGTAGGACGCGGACAGGGAAGCGGACTCGGAATGAGCCTTAACGGAGTAAATGACCTCGCAAATAAGGGGTATTCGTACGAAAACGCCTATATCGATATTATCAAGATATACTATAAGGACGTAAGCGTTGAAACGCTTGTTACCGAAGAAGGCGCGATGTGAATTTAATAAAAGCCGAAGCATAGCTTCGGCTTTTTGTTTTGAATTTTTGAAAATATTGATAATTGCAAATTATATTCGCAGTAACTATCTAAGGCGCCCATCCGCGCCGAAGCCGCCGCAAGCGGCGCCGTGTCATTTGCCGAGGCAAATGACCTCCGATTTATATACATCGGGGAAAACCGCGAAGCGCCTAACAGAAACGACAAAGAACAGAAGATTTACCCTCTGTTATTTCGCGCTGTGGCGGGGGAAACCCGATACCTTCGGTATCGCCTCGCTATTTGCGCAGCAAATAGCATAGCGCCACGAAGTGGCGTATTTCGTTCTTTGCGAGACGGAGCACATTTTGCAGAGCAAAACTGCCAGCCGATGCTTGCATCGGGTTTCTGTCGACACAGAAAGTCGGAAGAATACTGCACAAATGAGTTTTCGTGTGTTCGCACCGAATCATTCCGTCTGTACAAGAAAAACTAAAACAAAAACTCACTACCTCTCGGTAGTGAGTTTTTCTTTCTATCGGGCCCCGCTTATGCCGTGGGTCAAGAAATATAACCCTGCTCTCGTCAGGGTGGTGTCCTCTCCGGTGCTTTACGGTGCTCCCAACGTCCCTTGAAAACCGTGACTAAGGCAGGGCTTAAAAGGGGAGGTCTGCACTCCGGCTCGGAAGTTTATCCGGACTCCAATATCAGTTTGTAGGTTTATTTACCTGACAGTTTCCACGAGCAAAGCAGGATGCCCGATAACAGATTATTCGGAAAGATGCCGGAAAATACCTTGCAGAGCCCGGCATCTTCCTTTTTTCTTTCCATAATTATTGTTTGCAGTAAAAGTGATTTTAAAAGCGGAAATTTCTTCCGTTTTTACGCTGTTTTTACGCGTCGTAGTCTATCTCGGAGAAGAGAAGATCGTCGAAAACGTCTGCGATTCTGTCGTACTCCTCATCGTCCTCGATGGTGCAGAGAGAAACGTCTCCGTTTTCCTCTTCCTCAACCTTGAGAATAACGTACTCCTCAGCCTCGGAGCCGTCCTCGTTTACGGGAGCAAGCGCGTAGTAGATCGATCCGTCGTCCGCCTGATAGGTCTCGATAAGCTCGAACTTGGACTCGGTGCCATCCTCCTCGTCGGTAAGGGTAAGTATGCCGAATTCCTCTTCGGGAAGCTCAGCGCCATTCTTTATTTCTTCGCTCATATTATCAGTTTCCTTTCTGAATATTTCTATATTCATTTTACACTATTTTTTTCTCCATGTCAACGCCTTTCGGAGAATTTGTTTGCTTAAATAAAGATAAATAACGGAAGGCACGCGCCTTCCGTTATTTTTGTAAAGCTCTTTTGCGCCTTAGTCCTCTGCGCTGTCAAGAATGGGCGTTCTTTCTCTGAAAAGAAGAGAGATGCACCAGATAGCGGCAACTCCGACGAGAGAGTAGATTATTCTGCTTCCCACAGAGTCCTGACCGCCGAAAATCCACGCTACGAAATCGTAACCGAAGAAGCCGATGCTACCCCAGTTGAGTCCGCCGACGATAGAGAGGAAAAGGGCTATTCTGTCTATAATCATTTTTTCAGACCTTCCTTTTAATATGCGCGAAAATATATCGTTTCGCAAGATTATTTTGCTCATAGAATAATAAATTATTCGTGCTTTTTTGCAGGGAAGTTTTGCAAAAAAACGGCAGACCGAAGTCTGCCGTTTAAAAAATATTTTTTATTTTGCTGCCTCAGAATCCTCGCCCTGAGTCTCGTCCTCGAGAGGCTCAAGTATCTCGGAGCCGAAGGTTATGTCGATCCCGCCTGCCTTGACCTCAATCGACATAGTGCCTGCGCACTTGCCGAAAAGCTCCTCAGGAGATTCGTCCTTTTGTCCGACAGGTACGGTGTTTTCGATTATCTCACCCTCGGTGATAACTATCTTGCGGAAGTAGCAGGAGCGATCGTATTTCGTGCTTATTGCGAAGCTTCCGTTTTCGATCTCAACGCCCATATTTCTGAAATCGGAGTTGAGAAGAGAAATGTTCGACGATGCGGTATCTACCGTAAGGTTTTCTGCAGTTACACCGCTTGCTGTGAAGCTCGTTTCAGTCGCAACGTACTCAAAGCTCTGGAGGGTCGCGTCACCGAGAGTTATCTCGGAGCCCGAGCCTGCAACGGTGAGAGAGTTTGCCGCGATAGCGCTCATTTCAAGCGTGCTGTCGTAAGCGCTTACGCTGATGTCACAGTCCTTTGCTATGTCGGTAAAGCGCATGCTCGATCCGTCTGCACAGGAAAGGCTGATCTTGGAAATGTCAGCGTCAGCGGCGAGATAAATGTGGATCTCCTGCGCGCCTGCCGACGTGTCGTAGTTAAAGAAGGAACGAAGCGTTTTCCATACGCCGCTGAACTTTACTCCCGTACCGCTGAAATTGAGGTAGTCGAGAAGGGAAACCTTGTTGGAAACGTTGAGAACCTTTTCGCCTGCTGCCGCGATATAGGTGTTTTCATTGAAGTTTACAAGCTCAACGAGCGATTTCTTTGCGTTTCCGTGGATCTCAACCTTGCAGTCCTCAACCGATACGTTTACAGACGTGAAGGTCTGACCCTCGAGAGAAATTCGTGTGATAACGTCGCCGTCCTCGTTGACCGAGGTGTTTCCGTCGATAGCGGCATCGCTTGGAGCCATATCTCTTGCCTTAGCGCAGAGGATATATCCGCTGACGATAAGCACGAGTGCGATAAATATACTGATTATTGAAGATGCTTTCACAGAAGATCACATCCTTTCTTTGCCTTTTCGGAGAGACGTCTCAAGCGGACCACGATCAGCTTGAAGATGACTGCGGCCTTTTCAAGAACCCAAGGAATAAGTCTTATTGCTACGTTGTAAAGAAGAACGGACGAAAGTAAGGTTGCACCGATAACGATAAGCGCAAATCCGATCTCGTGGATACCGACGTATCTCGGAACCTGCATTACCTGCGTTGCGCCGTATATCAGGGCAACTATGGATACGAGTCCGCCACCGCAAACTATCATAATAATTGCGGCAACTATCGCAATAACGAGTGCGGCAAGCGCGAAATAGATCGAGCAGAGCGCGGTGATCACAACGAACGCCGCAAAGAGTATCAGCGGGAAGGAAAGGAAGGTGAGAATGGTGAAAAGAAGGGAAGGGGTGTTGTCCTCAACCTTTTTCAGAAGCACCTTCAGGAAGGAATCTGCCTCGCCGTCCGACTTTTTCTTATGGCTGACTGTCGGGGTCATATCGAAGGTTACCACGTCGTCCTCTTTTTCTGCGGGAGTCTCGTAAACGATCTCTTCCTCGGCAGCCTGAACCTCAAGAGCTATCGTGGGAGCGTCAACTCCGTCACTTTCCTCTTCCTCGATAGGCTCGCTTTCGGGAATCTTCGTTCTCGAGAGGTATTCCTCCATAGCAGAGTGAACGAGCATATTTACGTTGTCCTCGTTGGCGAATTTTGCAAAAGCCTCGTCCGAAAGAGGTGTGATCTTTTCGGAAACGAGATCGCTTTGCTCGCGTACGAAATCTGCAGATGCGTTCTGGGCAGTCAGTGCGCCCTCAAACGCCTCCAAAAATTGCTGTTTGGTCATTGCGGCCTCCTTGCTAAAATACGTAAAATTTTGTCGTTTGACAAAAATATTTGAAAATATACTTGAATATTTTACTGAAAATGTTATACTGTTACTTGTGAAATAAAAACCGAAAGGAATTTTCAGTTATGAGAATGAGAAAAAAGAAGAACAGCGAGGCGAGACTTGAGGCCTGCGCCGATCTTATTATAAACAGTCCTGAAGAGATGGGAATATTCAGCGACAAATTTCCGATCTATCTTGAGATAGGCTGCGGAAAGGGCGGATTTATCAGAGATACTGCTAAAAGGTATCCCGAGCGCACCTTCGTTGCCGCAGAGCTTCAGACCTCGGCTATCATCACCGCTCTTGAAAACTCAAAGGCGGCAGAGCTTGGAAACGTTAAGTTTATGAACGTAAACGCTCTTATGCTCGGTGAATATTTCAAAAAGGGAGACGTTAAAGAGATCTATCTCAATTTCTCCGATCCGTGGCCGAAGAAGGGACATACCAAGCGTCGCCTTACCTACCGCGCCTTCCTTGACGTTTACAAGAGTATTCTTGCAGATGACGGAAGAATCGTTATGAAAACCGATAACGACGGACTTTTTGAGTTCTCGCTCGAGGAGTTCCGCGAGTGTGGCTGGACTCTTGAGAGAGTCACCTACGACCTTCACTCCGAGGAGTGGGCAAGGGACAATATCATGACCGAGTACGAGAAGAACTTTACCGCGCAGGGTATCAAGATCAAATCGCTCGTTGCCCGTCCTTAATCCTTTTTGAAGATACTTACGTATTCTCCGCGACTTTCTTCCTTTGCGCCCTTCTTTCGCTTCTTACCGATAAGAATGTAAAGGGGAGAAGAGATCGCGTAAATGAAGAGGAATACGAATACCATAACCGGCGTTCTGTGTCCGAGCGAGTATCCCGCAAGACCGAGACAGATAAGCGCCGAAAGAAGTGTTGCAAAGAAATGGCAGAGAACTCTTACTGCGAACTTTATCTTGACTATCTCAAAAATGAGATCGCATACGCAGAGGCAGATCGCAAACAGAAAGAGGATAGCTGAGTTTTTAAGCGGGATAGCAGGGACGAGAGTACCCATCGCGCCCGACAGTATAAGAAGCAGAAAATAAAGCACCGAGAATATGGCACACGCATTAGACAGAGTCTTTTTTGCGATGCTCCAATACTTTTTCACAGATCTTGTCCTCCTTTTTCGTAAAGCCTTCTGCAAGGGTGTTCATATTATTATAACACATATTTTCAACTTTTCAAGTAGAAAAGCGCAAAAATTACATATTGTTAAAAAATAGCGGCAAAAATTCCCGTGACGGACTCTCCATCGCGGGATTTTTTTGCGCGTATAAATATTATAATTATAATATAATGCAAAAATTCACAATATTTATTGACATATTGAGAAAAAGGGTGTATAATAATACAGAATATGCAAATTTATGCAAAAAATATTTTCTGAGGATTATTATGACAAGAAGAGAAGCACGCGAGACACTGTTCAAACTCATCTACGAAAGACCCTATCACAAGGAGGAAGCTCCCGAGGATACTCTCACGAGAGAGACCGAGGAGCTCGGTATTGACGACGCTTACGTCAGCGCAGGATTTGTCGGCACGTTTAATAATATCGACGAGATCGACGCGCTCATCAGCGAAAACTCTATCGGCTGGAAGATAAACCGTCTTTCCAAGGTATCGCACGCAATAATGAGACTTGCCTGCTACGAGATGCTCTATACAGACCTTCCCGTAAATATTGCTATCAACGAGGCAGTGGAGCTTGCAAAGAAATACGATCACGATCAGGCGCCCTCCTTCATAAACGGAATACTTAACACGATAGCCGATAAGAAGGGCCTTAAAGACAAGCCGGAGAACGCATAATATGCTTTATCTCGGTATAGATACGAGCAACTATACGACGTCAGCCGCTCTCGTTTCGGACGACGGAAGAGTAGTTGCCGATTCCCGACTCCCTGTCACGGTAGGTGACGGAGAAAGAGGAATACGCCAGTCGGACGCGGTGTTCACCCACGTCAAAAATCTTCCCGCGGTCCTTGAAGGACTCGGTGAGATAAAGGATCTCGCGGCAATCGGCGTGTCCTACGCTCCGCGCGACGTTAAAGGATCTTATATGCCTTGCTTTCTCTCGGGCGTAGCGTCTGCAAAGGGCGCATCTGTCGCAACGGGAAAAGAGCTTTTCGAGTTTTCGCATCAGGCAGGACATATAGCGGCGGCAGTTTGTACCGCCGGAAGAGAAGAGCTTCTTAACGAAAGATTTCTCGCCTTCCACGTTTCGGGCGGCACAACCGACCTGCTTCTTTGCGATAAATTAAATATCACACAGATAGGCGGCACGCTTGATCTCAACGCAGGTCAGGCAATAGACAGAGTGGGCGTTATGCTCGGACTCAGGTTCCCCTGCGGAAAAGAGCTTGAGGAAATATCGCTTCCTCTTTCCGATGTGAAATCCTACTCGTGCGTAAAGGGAACGTCCTGCAATCTGTCGGGACTTGAAAATAAAGCCGCAGATCTTCTTAAAAAGGGAGAGAGCCGGGAATACATCGCGGCGTTCACTCTTAAAAGCGTGCTTGACACCCTTGATAAGATGTGCAAAAACGCACTTGATGAGTACGGCGACCTTCCCGTAGTCTTTGCAGGAGGAGTTACCGCAAATAAATATATAAAGGACGCGCTTTCAGCAAAATACAACGCAATATTCACCCTTCCCGAATATTCAAGGGATAACGCGGTGGGAATTGCTTATCTTGCGAGAAAGAGAGCGCTCGGAATTTAAAGAAAGAAACGAAAATATGATCAGCGAAAGAGAATGTCCGATACTCACGGTATCACAGATAACGCAGTATATAAAAGCGATGTTCTCCTCGGACGCGCTCGTTCAGAGCATTTCGGTAAGGGGAGAGATATCAAACCTTGTCGAGCGCGGCGGTCACGTCTATCTTACCTTGAAGGATGACGGCGCGGTCATAAAAGCGGTGATATTCAAATCGTCGCTTATGAAAATAAGGTTCAGACCTGAAAACACTATGCGAGTCGTGGCTCACGGACGAATCAGCGTGTATGAGCCGAGCGGTCAGTATCAGCTTTATATCGACGCGCTCGAGCCCGAGGGAGTCGGAGCGCTCGCACTTGCTTACGAGCAGCTCAAAAGAAAGCTTGAAGCAGAGGGACTCTTTTCACCCGAAAGAAAAAAGCCTCTTCCTAAAATACCGAAGGCGGTAGGAGTTATAACTTCTCCGTCGGGTGCGGCGGTAAGAGATATAATAAACGTTCTTACAAGACGCTTCCCGATGGCGAAGATGGTTCTTTATCCCTCGCTCGTCCAAGGAAACGATGCTCCTGCATCGCTTTGCGCGGCACTTGAATATTTCAACCGCGAAAACAACGTTGACGTCATAATAATCGGACGCGGAGGAGGATCTCTTGAGGACCTCTGGGCGTTCAATGACGAAAGGCTTGCGCGTACTGTCAGCGCGTCAAGGATACCCGTTATATCGGCAGTAGGACACGAAAGCGATTTCACGATATGCGATTTCGTCTCCGATATGCGTGCGCCGACACCCTCTGCCGCGGCAGAGATAGCAGTACCGGATATGATGGAGCTTTCCTCGAAAATATCGTCTGTGTCGTCAAGACTTAAGATCGGACTTTTAAGTAAGCTTTCGGGACTGAGACGCGAGCTTGACGCTACTATGTCGAAAAGAGTTCTTCGCGAGCCGAAAATACTCCTTGACGATAAGAATATGCGCCTTTCTCACGCAGTCGATATGCTCGAAAGATCGTACTCTCTCGTCGTTTCGGAGAAGAGAGCCGAATTTGGCGAAAAAGCATCACGTCTTGACGCACTCAGCCCACTTGCAGTGCTGTCGAGAGGATATTCGGTAGTTTTTGATAAAAGCGGAAAAATGATAAAAAGCACTTCCGACGTAAAGACGGGAGACGAGATAAAAATACGCGTGCAGAATGGCGTGATAAACGCCGAGGTGCGCGAGTCTATGGGGGACAGTAATGGAAAATAAGAGCTTTGAAGAAATGCTTTCCGAGCTTGAGGCGCTTGCCTCGAGACTTGAGAGCGGAGACGTGACTCTCGAAGAAGCGCTTGAAACCTATAAAAGAGGTACGCTTCTTGCGTCCGAGTGCGCAAAGCTTCTCGATAATGCCGAAAAGCAGATAAAAATACTCGTCAAAGACGGAGATAAACTTACGGAGACCGATTTTTCGGGTAACTAAAAATGAGTAGTCAGTTAAAAACAATACTTGCCGAGCGCGCAGAGCTTGTTGAAAAGAGACTTGACAGCCTCCTTTCAGAGTGCGATAGCGATTTCTCGCTTCTCACAGATGCTATGCGATACTCCACACTCGGCGGCGGAAAAAGAATAAGAGCCTTCCTTGCAACCGAGTTTTCATTACTCGGTAAGGGAAACGCCGATGCGGTTCTCACGTACGCCTCGTGCGTTGAGATGATACACGCGGCATCTCTTATACACGATGATCTTCCTTGTATGGACGATGACGATATGCGTCGCGGAAAGCCCGCTTGTCATATCGCATATCCCGAGGATACCGCTCTGCTTGCAGGAGACGCGCTTTTCGTCTATCCTTACGAGGTGATAAGCCAAATGGAAAACGTGTCCGATGGCGAAAAGATAGCGGTCATACGCGAGCTTTCGCGCGCGTCGGGTGCTTTCGGAATGATGGGCGGTCAGCAGATGGACGTCTCGGGTAAGGCGGATAGCCTTGAAAAGCTTGAAAAGCTTCAGGGACTCAAGACGGGCAGAATGATACGTGCCGCTTGTCTTGTCGGATGTATCTCGGCAGGCGCGACCGAAAAGAGCGAGCTTTATCTTGCGGCAATAGAGTACGCGGATAAGATCGGACTTGCTTTTCAGATAATAGACGATCTTCTCGACCTGACAGGCGATCCCCAAACGCTCGGAAAGAGAGTCGGAGTAGATGCAAAGAAGGATATGATGACCTTTGCAAACGCGCTTCCTTACGACGAGGCTCTCGACCTTGCGGCAAAATATACCGCAGAGGCTTGCGTAGCCGTATCGAAATTCGAGGGCTCGGAAACGCTTATCTCGCTTGCAAAAGAGCTTCTTCTCAGGAAAAGCTGATATGAGAATAGATAAATACCTTTTTGAAAACGGATTCGCGCAGAGCCGTCAGAAGGCAAAGGAAACGCTTGAAGCTGGACTCGTTTTCGTGGACGGAAAGCAGATAACAAAGCCGTCCTACGAATTTGATCCCGAAACGAGATCGGTTGAGGTCAAGGGAAAGCCTTACGTTTACGTCAGCCGCGGCGGAGTCAAGCTTGAGGGCGCGCTGAAAAGCTTTAATATTGACGCATGCGGTCTTGTCTGCGCAGATATAGGCTCGTCAACCGGCGGCTTTACAGACTGTCTGCTCCGCTCGGGCGCAGAGAAGGTCTATGCCGTCGATAGCGGAACTAATCAGCTTCACGAAAGCCTGCGTAACGATGCTCGCATCGTCCTTATGGAAAATTTCAATGCGCGAAATCTTAGCAGCGAAATACTCGGAGAGAGAGTTGATATGGCGGTCTGCGACCTTTCGTTTATATCGCAAACACATATCTACGCAAGCGTTTCGGATATTTTAAAGGAGGCGGGACTTTTCATAAGTCTCATAAAGCCGCAGTTTGAGGCGGGCAGAGAGCATCTTTCAAAGGGCGGTATCGTACGCGATAAAAAGATACATAAAAGGGTAATAGACACCCTTCTTGCATTGGCTCAGGGACATAAGCTTTACTGCAAGGCGCTCACAGTATCCCCCATTCAGGGCGGAGACGGAAATATCGAATATCTCGCTCTCTTTGAGAAAAAGGAGACGGACGATATCAGCGGATATATTCTTCAGGCAGACAAGAGTCTGTTCTAAAATAAAGATAGAAAAGAGGGCATCTTAAAATGAAATACGATTTTAAAAAGATAGCCGTGCTTCCCAATGCCCGTAAGGACGGGGAGCTTATATACACGAAGGCGCTTCTTTCTGCGCTTGACGGAAAATACGACGTGCTCGTTCAGAAGGAATTTGAATTTCTTGCAGGCGGCTCTGTCAGTGCGGTATGTGACAGCGAATTTTATTCGTGCGATCTTATCATCGTTCTCGGCGGAGACGGCACTATCCTTCGCGCGGCATCAAGCGCGGCAAAGGCAGGCACTCCGATAATAGGCATAAATCTCGGACGTCTCGGATATATTGCCGAGCTTGAGACGGAAAATATTCCAAATATCTCGGAAATACTCTCGGGTGAGCTTTATACCGAGGAGCGCACGATGATAGAGACCTCGGTCGAAAGAAACGGTGAGAAGATCCTCGACGGTGCAATAGCGCTTAACGATGCGGCAATAGTTCGCGCAAGCGGACTCGGAGTAGTTGAAATAGACCTCTCCCTCGGCGGCAAGGCGGTATATAAATATCGCGGAGACGGACTCATCGCATCGACTGCAACAGGCTCGAGCGCATACTCGATGTCGGCAGGCGGACCCGTAATGGACACCGTTCTCGACTGCATTTCGATAACCCCCATCTGCGCGCACTCGCTCAGATGCCGTCCGATAGTCTTTTCGGGAGACTCGGTATTCGAGATAGTCTCGAAGGCAGACCCCGACCACGCAAAGCTCTCTCTTGACGGAGAGGAGACCTTGAGTCTTGCGGACGGAGATAAGGTCATAATAAAGAAATCCGAGTACGTAACGAGACTCGTCAGAGTCGGTGAAGGCAGCTTTTACAGCGTTCTTTACCGCAAAATGTCCGATATTTGATCAGACGGAGATGATTTAAAGCTATGAAAAACGAAAGACAGTCCAAGATAATAGAGCTGATAAACAGCTACGATATAGAAACTCAGGAGCTGCTTCTCGATAAGCTTCGCGAGGCGGGATTTGCGGTAACGCAGGCAACCGTTTCGAGAGATATAAAGGAGCTTAATATCGTAAAGGTCTCGGTAAAGGGCAGGGGATATAAGTACGCAGTAAAGAGTACGTCCTCTGACAGAGACGGAACGAAATACGCAAATATTCTGCGCGAAGCGGCAATATCGGTAATTTCGGCAGGAAATCTCGTTATAGTAAGAACCTATGCAGGTATGGCAGATCCGTCTGCCGCAGCTATCGACCTTACGTGGCATAACGATATTTTAGGAAGTATAGCAGGCGACGATACGATCTTCGTTGCAACTGCCGACCCGACCTCGGCAGAGAGACTTGCCGATAAAATAAACGCAGTCCTCGGAAGCAGAGACTGATAAAAAGCTTTAGGAAGGGAGGCTGAAGAATGCTTTCGTCTATCCATATAGAAAACGTTGCGGTAATAAAAAAGCTGGACGTTGATTTTGAAAAGGGATTTTCGGTGCTTACCGGTGAAACGGGAGCAGGAAAGTCGATACTTATAGACTCGCTCGGACTCCTTCTCGGAGCAAAGACCGAAAGAGAGCTCGTCCGTACGGGCGAGAGCAGTGCAAGCGTTTCGGCAGTTTTCTCGGATATAAATTCCGACTGCCTTAAAAAGCTTGACGCACTCGGCATCACTCCCGACGAGGAGGGCTGCCTTTTCATTCAGAGAAACGTCACCTCGGACGGAAAATCAAAGTCCAAAATAAATGGGGCGACCTATCCGCTCTCGCTTCTTCGCGAGGTGGGTGCGCTGCTCGTTAATATCCACGGTCAGCACGATAGCGGTGATATTTTCGACGAAAAGACCTACGCCTACCTCGTTGACTATTACGCAGGACTCAGGGACCTTCGCGAAAAATACCGCACGGAATATAAGAAAATGACCTCTGCCATCTCCGAAAAGGAGCGCCTTTTCTGTGACGAGCGTGAAAAGGAGAGAAAGACAGAGCTTCTCACCTATCAGATAAACGATATTGAGTCGGCAAATCTGAAAGTTGGCGAGGAGGAAGAGCTTGACAGCGAAAAGAGAGTGCTTAAAAACATTAAGCAGGTCTCAAAGCAGGTAAGCACAGTCTATCGCGCACTTTATAAAAACGATAAGGGAATGTCAGCATCGCGCCTTATTGATATTGCGCACGATACTCTTGAAAATATGTCCGAATTTCTGCCCGACTCGGCAGAGTATGCGGAAAGACTTTACGAAATATCCTTCGAGCTTGAGCATATAGCCGAAAACGTTTTGTCTGCGCTTCCGAGCGAACATAGTGATCCGGAGCTAAGACTTGACGAGATCGAGAGCCGTCTCGACACTATCCATAAGCTTAAGCGCAAGTACGGAAGCACTCTTGAGGAGGTAATATCCTATCTCGAGAGATCGAAAAAAGAGCTTAACGATGTAATGCTCTCGGACGATAGAATAAAGGAGCTTGAAAAAGAGATCGCACAGTACCGCGAAAACGCTTTGAAATACGGAAAAGAGCTTTCCGAAAAGAGAAGCGAGGCGGCGCGCGAGCTTTCCGAAAAGATAAGCGCGGAGATACGCTTTCTCGATATGGAAAAGGTACGCTTTGGAGTTGAGGTCTCACGCGAGATGCAGGGCGGAGAGATAGCCTTCACACCGAGCGGAATAGATAAGATAGCCTTTATGGTATCGACTAACCCGGGAGAGCCTCCGAAGGCACTTGCAAAGATCGCGTCGGGCGGTGAGGCGGCGAGAATACTTCTTGCAGTCAAATGCGTGCTGACGAGCGCCGACAGTATCGAAACTCTCATCTTTGACGAGATAGATACAGGCGTTTCGGGTAAGACCTCGCAGAAAATAGGTATGAAGCTTCGCGAGCTTGGACAAAATCTGCAGATACTTTCGATAACCCACTCGGCACAGGTAGCGTCAAGCGGCGAGCATCACTTCAAGATAAAGAAAAATGAGGTTGACGGACGCTCGCAAACCACCCTTACAGTCCTTGACAGAGACGGACGTATAGACGAGATCTCAAGGATAATGGGCGGAGTAAACATCAGTGAAAAAATAAGAGATTCGGCAAGAGAAATGCTTGAAGAATACCTTTAAAACATAAGATACAAAAGCAAAGGAGCAATACAAAATGACACTTTATGAAGAACTCAAGGCGCGCGGACTCGTAGCGCAGGTAACAGACGAAGAGGAGATAGCAGACCTTATAAATAACGGTAAGGCAACCTTCTATATAGGCTTTGACCCCACAGCAGACTCTCTCACCGCAGGACACTTTATGGCACTTACCCTTATGAAGCGCCTTCAGGACGCAGGCAATAAGCCGATCGCTCTCGTTGGTGGCGGAACGGGTATGATAGGTGACCCTTCGGGCAGAACCGATATGAGAAGAATGATGACTAAGGAAATAGTCGATCACAACTGCGAATGTTTCAAGAAGCAGATGAGCCGCTTTATCGACTTCTCCGAGGGCAAGGCGCTCATGGTTAACAACGGCGACTGGCTTCTCGCTCTCAATTACGTTGAATTTCTCCGTGACATCGGACCGCATTTCAGCGTAAACAAGATGCTTTCGGCAGAGTGCTACAAGCAGAGACTCGAAAAGGGACTCTCCTTCCTTGAATTTAACTATATGCTTATGCAGAGCTACGATTTCTATGAGCTCTTCAACAGATACGGCTGTAACCTCCAGTGCGGCGGAGACGACCAGTGGTCGAATATGCTCGGCGGTACAGAGCTTATAAGACGTAAGCTCGGCAAGGACGCTTACGCGCTCACCATCACCCTTCTTTGCGACTCTAACGGTAATAAGATGGGTAAGACCGCAGGAAACGCAGTATGGCTTGATCCCGAAAAGACCTCTCCGTACGATTTCTTCCAGTATTGGAGAAACGTTGGCGACGCAGACGTGCTTAAGTGCATCAAGATGCTCACCTTCCTGCCGCTTGATCAGATCGCTGAAATGGAATCGTGGGAGGGCTCGCAGCTCAACCGCGCAAAGGAAATACTCGCATACGAGCTTACAAAGCTCGTTCACGGTGAGGAGGAGGCAGAGGAGGCTCTCGGCGCTGCAAAGGCAGTTTTCGGCGCAGGAAGTGCATCTGCCGATATGCCCACCACCGAGCTTTCTGCAGACGACTTCACCGACGGAAAGATCACCGTTATCGGTATGCTTATAAAGTCAAAGCTCGCATCCTCGGGCAGAGACGCAAGAACTCTCATTTCGCAGGGCGGTATCGCTCTTTGCGACGAAAAGGTTACCGATATGACCGCATCTGTATCGGTAGAGGACTTTGATAATCGCGACGTAGTTATTAAGAAGGGTAAGAAGATCTTCCACAAGTTCGTTATCAAGAAATAATCACAGCTACTTTAAAAAGGCGGTAAGACCGATGAATTTAACCCAAAAGGAAATATTTTTCGATAGGCTTCGCGTCCTTTCGGATGAAGGCAAGATCTCTATCGGCGAAAGCGTTTCTCTTGCCCCGTATTCCACCTTTAAAATAGGCGGAATTGCAGATTTTATCGTCAAGCCGTTCACGAGAGACGCACTCATTTTTGCCGTAAAAACGGCAAAAGAGTGCGGCATCAAGTACTCTGTCATCGGAAACGGAAGCAACGTTCTCTTTCCTGACGGACGCTACCGCGGTGCGCTCATCGTGACGACCTCGCTTGCAGAATGTAAATTTGAGGGAAATAAGATATACGCAGACTGCGGATATTCTTTCACATCTCTTGCATCGCAGGCGCAAAAGAGAGCTCTCAGCGGACTTGAATTTGCATACGGTATTCCCGGAAGCGTAGGCGGAGCGGTCTATATGAACGCAGGCGCTTATGACGGAGAGATAAAAAACGTAGTCACAAAAACCTATTGGTACGATAGCGAAAATGATGTTTTCGGTGAGTTTTGCGGCGAGGAAAACTCATTCGGTTACAGAGAAAGCGTCTATCAGACAAATTCGTATATCATTCTCGGTGCAGAATTTTCTCTTGCCGAGGGTAAGGGTGACGAAATACTCGAAAAAATGCAGGGATTTATGAAGGCGCGCCGCGAAAAGCAGCCGCTTGAATATCCGAGCGCAGGAAGCACATTCAAGCGCGCACCCGGATATTTCACCGCAAAGCTTATCGACGAGGCCGGAATGAAGGGCTACTCGGTCGGCGGAGCGCAGGTATCCGAAAAGCACGCAGGATTCGTTATAAACAAGGGCGGCGCAACAGCCGAGGACGTTAAAAAGCTCGTTAGCGATATTAAAAAAGCGGTTTTTGAAAGCAGCGGAGTAAATATCGAGTGCGAGATAAGGATAATCGAGTAAAACGGGTAAAAAAATATGCAGATAATAATACTTACCGGAATGTCGGGCGCAGGAAAGTCAAGCGCAGGGCAGGCACTTGAGGACTTTGGATACTACAAGGTCGATAATATGCCCGTATCTATGCTTGGACAGTTTGCCGCGCTCTGCCAAAGCTCAGAGCTTGGAAATAAGGACATAGTATATACTGTTGACGTAAGATCGGAAGGCGATTTTTCAAATCTGCTTTCTGCGGTCGAGGAAATAAAGGCGCAGTACGGATGCGTTTTCAGAATAATCTTTATGGATGCGTCCGATGAGGCGATAATAAAGAGATATAAGGAAAGCAGACATATCCACCCGTACGTTATATCGGACGGAATACCGCTTGCCGAGGCGCTCGTCAGAGAGCGAGCAGTGCTTTCCACTGTCAGAGAGGTCGCAAACGACGTTATAGATACGACCAGCCTCCGACCCAGTCAGATGCGCGATATTTTATCCGATATTCTCGATAGCGAGAAGCCGAGCAAATTCACCGTTACCTTTATGACCTTTGGCTTCAAGTACGGTGCGCCCACAGATGCCGACCTCGTTTTCGACGTCAGATGCTTTGCAAACCCACACTATATCCCCGAGCTGAGACCGCTCACAGGTCTTGATAAGGAGATACGCGATTTCGTACTCGCAGATGAAAGAGCAAAGGAATTTATAGACAAGCTCGACGATATGCTCTCCTTTATGATACCTCTTTATATAGAGGAAGGAAAGGCGCATCTTACGGTCGCGGTCGGCTGTACGGGCGGACACCACAGATCTGTCACTGTTGCATACGAGCTTTGCGAAAGATTTAAAAACAAAATGAGCGATACGAGAACGGTGCTTTGCCACCGCGATATTGACAAATAAAATACACAAAGCGAAAGGAATAAAAGGAGATGTCCTTTTCGTCAGAAATAAAAAACACCGTAAGTACGGTGAATATTAAGGGTCAGTGCTGTAAGGCCGCCGTCTTGTACGGTATGCTTTTTCCGCATAACGATTTTACAGGTGCGCCCCTTGGCTTTACAACCGATAACGAGGGTGTGGTAAGTCTTTTTACCGCGATGATGAAATCTGTTTTCGGAACGAAGGTGACCTTCACCTTCAGCGAGCGCCTTTCAAGAACCAAGGAAACGCAGGCGTGCTACCGACTCGACTATCCCGGTCTTGATATAATGAAGCTTATAAACGAGCGCTTTTCGAGTCACGAGATCGTAAACGAGTCTCTCCTTTCTTGTGAAGGGTGTGCAGGCGCGTTTATGAGAGGACTTTTCCTCTCGTGCGGAAGCGTAACCGATCCAAGCAGAGGCTATCATCTCGAATTTTCGGTATCAAACGATAAAAAGTGCTTTGCGCTTATGGAATATCTCAACGAGAACGGCTTTCCCGCAAAAAGAACGGTCAGAAGGGGAGTTTCCTCTCTTTATATAAAGGAAAGCGAAAGCATTGAGGACTTTATGACCTATATCGGCGCGGCGCAGGCGTCTCTTACCATTATGAACGCCAAGATCGTGCGCGATATAAGAAATAACGTCAATAGACGAATGAACTGCGACGCGGCAAATCTTTATAAGACGACTGGCGCGGCGACAGCGCAGGTACACGCGATTAAGCATCTTATTGAGGCGGGAAGATTTGATTTTCTGCCCGATCAGTTAAAGGAAACGGCAAGACTCCGTCTTGAAAATCCGCAGGCGTCTCTTGACGAGCTTGCGAGTCTCCACGAGGGATATATAACCAAGTCGGGCGTCAGCCATAGACTTGCAAAAATAGTTGATTTCGATAAAAAATAAGACAAAATAAAGGAAAGGAGTAATACGGTATGGATTTCGTACACCTTCATTTGCATAGTGAATACAGCCTTCTTGACGGCGCCTGCCGTATTGCTGATATTCCGAAAAGGGCAAAGTCGCTCGGTCAGAGCGCGGTTGCCATAACCGACCACGGCGTAATGTACGGTGTAGTCGATTTCTACAAGGCTTGTAAAAATAAGGGAATAAAGCCGATAATCGGGTGCGAGGTTTACCTTGCAGATACAACGAGATTTGAGAAAAAGCATACGGGAAGATATTTCAATACCCACCTCGTTCTTCTCGTTAAAAACGAGATAGGATATAAAAATCTTTCTTATATCGTGTCCTCCTCATTTACCGACGGATTTTACGTAAAGCCGCGCATAGATATAGATCTTTTAAGAGAGCATTCGGAGGGACTTGTCTGCCTTTCCGCCTGCCTTTCGGGATATATGTCAAGAGCGATACTTGCCGATGATATTGAGGCGGCAGAGAATTTCGCGCTCAGAATGAGAGCGATATTCGGCGAGGATTTCTATATAGAAATTCAGGATCACGGGCTTTCCGATCAGAAAAAGGTAAACGGCGAGCTTGTCAGAATAGCAAGAAAGAATAAAATACAGATAGTTGCCACAAACGACGCGCATTACTGCACTCGCGAGGACGCGAAGGTGCAGTCGATACTCGTTTGCGTGCAGACGGGAAATAAGCTTTCCGATCCGAGTCCGCTCGGCTTTGAGACCGACGAGTTTTATATGAAAAGCTCGGACGAGATGGAAAGTATTTTCAAAGACTACCCCGAAGCGCTTGAAAACACGCTCAGGATCGCGGAAAAATGTGATTACGATTTTGAATTCGGTAATCTGAAGCTCCCGACCTACACTCCCGACGACGGCTCGTCCCCGAAGGACTACCTCAAAAAGCTTGCCTATGAAGGATATGAGCAGAAAAAAGCCGAGGGTAAGATAGTTTTCGATGCAAAGCACACCGAGGACGATTATAAGGCTCGCATACTTTACGAGCTTCTTATGATAGAAAAGATGGGATATTCGCAGTATTATCTCATCGTGCGCGACTTTGTAAATTACGCAAAGAAAAACGGCGTACACACAGGACCGGGCAGAGGATCGGGCGCAGGAAGCCTCGTTGCATATCTCGTTGGAATTACCGACGTTGATTCGATAAAATACGAGCTTCTTTTCGAGAGATTTTTAAATCCCGAAAGAGTCAGTATGCCCGACTTTGATATAGACTTTTGTGACCGCCGTCGTGACGAGGTCATAAAATACGTCATCTCGCGCTACGGCGAGGACAGGGTATCGCAGATAATTACCTTCGGAACGCTTGCCGCAAGAGCGGCAGTGCGCGACATTGGACGAGTTCTCGGAATGTCGTACGACGAGGTCGATAAGGTCTCGAAGATGATACCGAGAGACGCAAGAGGAAGCCTCTCCGAGGCACTCAAATCGAGCAAGGAGCTGTCTGAAGCGTACGCATCAAGCGTTGAGGTTAAAACTCTTATCGACTACGCGTCGAAAATAGAGGGTATGCCGCGCCACGCATCTACACACGCCGCAGGCGTGGTTATAACTAAGGATCCGGTCTGCTCGTATCTGCCTCTTGCAACGAGCGGAGAAAGCGTTGTAACACAGTTTGATATGGATACGGTCGCAAATCTCGGACTTTTGAAGTTCGACTTCCTTGCGCTTCGTAACCTCACTATAATAGCAGACGCCGAGGACGAGATCAGAAAGAGCGAGCCGTCCTTCTCAATAGAATCGGTAGCCTTCGACGATCCCGATACCTACGCCCTTTTTGCAGAGGGCAATACCGACGGAGTATTCCAGTTTGAGTCGGGTGGTATAAAGAGGCTTCTTATGAATATGAAGCCGAAAAATATCGAGGATATAATGCTCGCGCTGTCCCTCTACCGTCCCGGACCTATGGACTCAATACCGAGATTTCTTGCGTGCAGACGCGATCCGTCAAAGGTCACCTATAAGGTCGAGGCGCTTCGCGAGATACTTGAAAACACCTCGGGCTGTATAATCTATCAGGAGCAGGTCATGCAGATCTGCCGTAAGATAGCAGGATATTCGTACGGCAAGGCAGATATGGTACGCCGCGCGATGTCCAAGAAAAAATCGGAGGAGATGGAAAAGGAGCGCGACACCTTCGTTAAGGGCGCTACCGAGAACTTCATCTCAAAGGAGATCGCCAACGAAATATTCGACGAGATGGCAGGCTTTGCAAAGTACGCCTTCAATAAGTCGCACGCGGCGGCTTACTCGATAACCTCGTACAGAACTGCGTACTTAAAGGCTCACTATCCTGCTCAGTATTACGCGGCGCTTCTTACGTCGGTTATGGGAAACACGCCCAAAATGTCCGAATATATTGCGTCCGCCCGCAAAATGGGAATATCGGTGCTTGCGCCCGATATTAACGAGAGCGAGGCAGGATTTACCGTCAAGGGAAATAAGATAAGATTCGGTCTTGCCGCCGTCAAGGGCGTGGGCGAGGCTCTCGCGAATGCAATCTCTGAAGAGAGACGAAAGGGCGCATTCAAATCGTTTGACGATCTTGCCGAGCGCCTTACCGCAAGAGAGCTTAACAGACAGTCGCTTCTCGCGCTCGTCAGCGTAGGCGCGTTTGACAGTCTCGGCAGAGCAAGAAGCTCGCTTACCGAGGCACTCGACTCGGTCATCGAGGGCGCATCTGCCGCAAAGAGAAGAAATCTTGACGGACAGCTCGATCTTTTCGCTATGCTTGGCGATTCTTCGCCTGCACCTGCATCGTACGAGTATCCGGATGTTCCCGAGTACGATAGCAAAAAGCTGCTCTCGCTCGAGAGAGAATATATCGGCGTTTACGTCTCGGGAAGTCTGCTTGACGGATATTCCGATCATATTTCGGATATATCTCCCGTGTCTATTGCGGCGATAAACGCATCGGCAAGCGAAGACGAAGGCGGCAGCGACGAGTATGAGACTATCAAGGACAGACAGAGCGTAAATATCGTCGGAACAGTTACCGCATCAAATAAAAAGCAGACGAAAAACGGAGATATGATGGCAATAATCACGCTCGAGGATAAGGCATCGCAGATAAGAGTGCTCGTTTTCTCAAAGGTGTACGAAAAATTTGCCGCGTATATCGGAACGGACTCTATGGTAAGTGTCCTTGGCGACGTCTCAATGAAGGACGACGGAAGCGCAGAGATAATCGCTAAAAAAATCGAGCGCCTGATTCCTAACGGAAGCTACGTCAAAGAGATGCCGAGAGTTGAACGACCTGCCACACCGACGGTATCCGAAGCAGTCCGCAAGGTCGAAAATACAGTATCCGCGCGTAAAAAGGTGTATATCAAGGTTCCTTCTCTCGATAGCGAGGCGTATAAACGCGCGCTCGCAACGGTGTCCATCTTCTCAGAGGGTGAGACAGAGGTCGTCTTTTACGATAGCGCAACGTCAAGCTATCATAGAATGTCGTCCTTTATGACCGAGATAACACCAAACGCATATAAGCTGCTGTGCGAAATATGCGGAAAAGATGGCGTTATACTGAAATAAATAAGAGAATTTACTCTTTGTACAATTATAAAAATATATTTTTTCACAGTATCGTTGTATTATTATACCGTAGGATATGATAAAAGACGATTTTTGTGGAAAGATAATAAGTGTTTCAACCGAATTTTCGTTTATGAGAGGCTATATAAGTGAAAAAGAGAAACAGAAGAATTAAGGAAAAAGAAAAAAAGGATATCGAGTCCAAAATTCCTGCAATGATGCTCAAGGGCGCGCTCAAATGCGTGTTCGCGGTATTCAACGTTGTGGCGACTGTCGGACTTATCGGTGTCATAGCGGCGGCTATCGTCGGCTGTGCATTCCTTCTTTACATTGCAAATAACGTTGACACGAGCGTTGACGATATTCTGCTTATAACGCAGAATAACGAGCTTGCAACGAAGCTCTATTATTACGACGACGAGGGAAATCTCGTTGAGAATAAGGAAGAGGACATCAGTACGGGTACAGGCTCAAGCTGGGTAGAATACGAGGACATTCCCGCTAACTTCAGAGATGCATTTATCGCTATCGAGGATAAGAGATTCTGGGACCATAACGGAGTTGACTGGATAGCCACCTCGCGTGCGGCGATAACCTTCTTCGTGCCTATCGGCTCGGACCGAGGAGGCTCTACGCTGACTCAGCAGCTCGTCAAGAACCTGACGGGTGACGACGATTACTCGATCCAGCGAAAGATTCAGGAAATTTTCCGCGCAATGAACCTTGAAAAGGAGCTTGGCGGAGACAAGACGATAATTATTGAGCAGTACTGTAACGTCGTTTATTTCGCGCAGGGCGCTTACGGTGTTCAGGAGGCGGCACAGACCTATTTCGGCAAGGACGCCAAGGATATGACTCTCGTTGAGTGTGCCGCTCTTGCATCTATCGTTCAGAACCCCTCGAAATGGGATCCCAAGACCTATCCTGAGAACAATCAGTACAGAAGAAGAATAATTCTCAAGGAAATGCTTTCGCAGGGACTTATCACGAGAGCAGAGTACGATGAGGCGTACAACGCGGAGCTGGTTCTGTACGATTGGTCGAAGCACGTCGAGGAGGATAGTGAGAAGAAATCACAGTACACCTCTTGGTACACAGACGTCGTAATTTCGGAGGGTATAGCACTTCTTGCTAAAAAGTACGACGTTGCGACCAATATCGCGCAGAGTATGTTCTTCCGCGGAGGATATCAGATAATCACCGCGCTCGATCCCGAGATACAGAAAATTATCGAGGAGCATTATAAGGATCCCAGCGATTATTTCAGAAACTCGGAGGTCCTTAACTACGAATCGGCATTTATGGTTATAGACCATAATACGGGACAAATCAAAGGACTCGTCGGCGGACGCGGAGAAAAGACGGGAAGCCGTATTTTCAACAGAGCAACGCAGGCAAAAAGATCTCCCGGATCGTCCATGAAGCCGATAGGAGCATACGCTCTTGCAGTTGATAAGGGACTTGTAAACTACGGAACTATAATGGACGATACCCCCTATCTTGTGGGAGCGACGACCGGTTGGCCGAGAAACTCCAATAACAGATACGGAGGACTGACGACTATCGAGTACGGAATGGCGGAGTCGAAAAATACGATGCCGGTCAAGCTCGTCGCGTCACTTGGAATAGATACCGTTTATAAATTCCTTTCAAATACGCTCGGAATAAGCACTCTCGTAAATAACGATAAAAACCTCTCCTCGCTCGCTATCGGAGGTATGACCTACGGAGTTACGCTGAGAGAAATCGTTACCGCGTACGGAATATTCCCGTCGGGCGGCGTTTTCACCGATTCTTCGACGATAATTCAGATTCTTGATGCAAACGGAAACGTTGTAGTCAATAATACTCCCGAGCGCCACATCGCAATCAGCGAGACAAGCTCGCAGATCATGATAAAGCTTATGGAGGCGGTAATCAACCGTAGCTACGGTACCGCTTACGGATATACCTCCAAGACCAAGAAGATGAAGCTTTCGGTCGCGGGAAAGACGGGTACCACTGATAACGACTTCGATAAGTGGTTCGTCGGCTATTCGCCCTACTACACCGCAGGCGTCTGGATCGGATACGACCAGAATCAGAGCCTTGGTTATACGGGTGGATGTCACGTCAAGATATGGGATTCCATAATGGCGGATATCCATAAGGCGAAGCTGACCGATAACGGAATTGCGATACAAGGATTCGCATCAAACCTTCTCATAAAGGCAAACTACTGTAACGATTCGGGAAAGCTTACTACCGATATCTGTAAGGCAGATCCGAGAGGAAGCCGCGTGGTTACGGGATATTTCACTCGTGAAACTCTCCCCACCGAGGAATGTGACGTTCACATTGTAGCAAACTGGTGTACCTCCTGCAATATGCTTGCAAGTGAATACTGCACAGAGGACGAGATCATAGAGAAGATACTCCTTGTTGTAGATAGAACCTATCTGCCCGATACCTTTACGAAGATGCCCGGTGACACAGCATATATTTATAGACCCGACAAGTCTTGCACCTGTCATATCGTTGTTGAGGAAGATCCCGATGGAGAGCCTGACGGCGGTGACGGAAGCGGAGACGGCGGAGACACCCCCGAATTTCCGGATGAATAAAAAAATACGACCGCTTCACATTTCAGAAGCGGTCGTTTTTGTAAAACACTTGTTTTTCGGGCGAAAAAATAATAAAAAAACGAGTTTTCTATTGAAAAAAAGAAAAATATATATTATAATAAGATGATAAGCTTTTTATGAAAGGACGTGTGAGATTTTGAAGGTTATCGGACTGACCGGTGCAAGCGGAAGCGGCAAGGGCTTCGTTTGCCAAATTCTTTCAAAATATTCTATAATATCGGTGGATACCGATAAGGTCGTCCACGCCCTTTATAAGAAGGACGATGAGTGTAAAAACGAGCTTCGTGCGACGTTCGGAGAGGGTATCTTTAACCCTTACGGATCGGTCTGCCGTACGCGTCTGCGCAAAATAGTTTTCTCGGACGCAGAAAAGCTTCGCACTCTCAATAAGATCGTCCACCGTCACGTTATAAGAAAGTGCGAGGAAAAGATCGCGTCTGCCGAGAGAAAAGGGAAGAAGGCGATAGTTATTGATGCACCCCTTCTTTACGAGGCAGGAATGGATAAAACGTGCGATTTCGTCATCGCGGTAGTTGCCGATAACGAAATAAGACGTGCCCGTATAGCAGAGCGCGACAAGCTTTCTGACGAAGACATTGAAAAGCGTATGAAAAATCAAAAGAACGATAGCTTTTTCACCGAAAAAGCCGACTATACTATCGTAAATGACGGTGAAAGCGACCTTGCGCCCGAGATAGAAAAGATCCTTTTGTCGGAGGGACTTCTGTGAGAAAGATCAAAAACCTCCTTGTCGTTGTCTCTCTTCTTTTGATGCTCGCCCTTATTACAAGCGTTGTGCTTGCGGTAATGGACTTTCTCCCCGAGATAATGGGTAGCGTTGATAAAATGACCTATCCGCTTGAATATGAGGAAGAAATAAACTCTGCATCTGAGGAGTTTTCAGTACCGAAGGAGATAATCTGTGCGGTGATATACGTCGAAAGCTCTTTCGATAAGGACGCCACCTCACACGTCGGCGCGCGCGGACTTATGCAGATAATGCCGTCCACCTTCGAGGATATAAATAAGGCGCTCAAAACAGATTATAGTGAGGACGATCTCTACGATCCTGCGGTAAATATCAGGGCGGGAAGCTACTATTTGTCCTATCTCTATAAGCTTCTCGGCGACTGGGAGCTTGTCCACGCCGCGTATAACGCAGGAATCGGCAACGTCTGGAGCTGGCTCGAAAACGAGGAGTACGCAAGTGACGGAAAGCTCGTGAATATCCCCTTTGAGGAGACCGAAAAATATCTCGAAAAGATAGAAATAGCAAAAGAAAAATACAAGGAACTGTATTTTAACTAATAAAAAACAAGATCTATATAAAGGAGAAAAACTATGAAAATGGAAAAGGAAATGCTTGACGGACTCAGAGGCGAGCTTACCTATAAGCGTTGCAACGTTTATTCGAATGCTACCGAGGAGGACATCGCAAAGATTAACGAATATGCAAAGGGATACTGCGAGTATCTTGATGCGGCAAAGACCGAAAGAGAAGCGGTAAAGAAGTCTATCGAAATGGTCAGCGCGGCAGGATTTAAGCCCTACGATTTCGGAGATAAGATCGAGGTCGGCGGAAAATATTACTATAATAACCGCGGCAGAGCGCTCTATCTCTTCGCTATCGGAAGCGAAAATATCGAAAACGGAATCAGAATCTCGGCGGCTCATATCGACTCTCCGAGACTCGACCTCAAGCAGAATCCCCTCTACGACGAGGGAAATATGGGCTTCTTCAAGACCCATTACTACGGCGGAATCAAGAAATATCAGTGGACTGCTATCCCGCTTGCCCTTCACGGCGTTATTATCACGGGAGACGGCAAGACTGTTGACGTTTGCATAGGCGAGGACGATAACGATCCCGTATTCTATATCAACGATCTTCTCCCTCACCTTGGCGCAGACCAGATGGCAAAGACCGCATCGCAGATAATCCCCGGCGAAAAGCTCAACGTACTCGTTGGCTCTATTCCGCTCGGTGACGATTCGAGCGATATAAAGCTCGGCATTCTCAAGCTTCTTGCAGATAAGTACGGCATCAAGGAGGAGGACTTCCTCAGCGCAGAGATCAGCGCAGTTCCCGCATTCAAGGCAAGAGATATTGGCTTTGACAGAAGCATCATCGGTGCTTACGGACACGACGACCGCGTTTGCGCATATCCAGCACTCAGCGCACTTATCGAGACCGAGAAGCCCGTTCATACCCTTATGACTATCCTTGCTGATAAGGAAGAGACGGGAAGCGGCGGAAATACCGGTATGAAGAGCGCGATATTCACCGATCTTATCGCAGAGATCGCAGCTGCCCTCGGCGGTAACGAGAGAAAGGTAAGAGCAAACTCCAAGTGCCTTTCTGCGGACGTAAATGTAATTTTCGATCCCAACTTCGCAGACGTTTACGAGACTAAGAACTCGGCGTTCCTCAACTGCGGCGTGGTTATGTCGAAATATACGGGCGCACGCGGAAAGAGCGGTACGTCGGACGCATCTGCCGAGATGGTAGCATTCGTTCGCGATCTCTTTGCAAAGGAAGGCGTTATCTGGCAGAGCGCAGAGCTTGGTAAGGTTGACCAGGGCGGCGGCGGAACGGTAGCCGTTTATATCGCTAACCATAATATCGAGGTAGTTGACCTCGGTGTTGGTGTTATCTCGATGCACGCACCCTACGAGGCGATCTCGAAGGCAGACCTTTATATGGCTTATAAGGCGTTCGCGGCATTCAATAAATAATGAAATAAAAGACGGAGAAAGCTTTTCTCCGTCTTTTTCTCTTGACATCGGGTGTTTATTGTGCTATAATTCAGGGGTAATAATTATATGTAAATACTCGCGGATGTGTGTGGAGAAAATTCCACCGCACGCGCTCACACAGCTCGCGCCTGTGGTGGAATTGGCAGACACGTTGGATTTAGGTTCCAATGCCTCACGGTGTGCAGGTTCAACTCCTGTCAGGCGCATAAAAATAAAGGATAGGCAATGCCTATCCTTTATTTTTATTTGAATAAACCGAGTTGAAGCTCGCAATTTTGCGAAGCGAAATTGCTAATTTGCGCAAAGAAAACGATGGCAAAAGGTGAGCATAGGCGCAAATTTAGGTTCGTAACTCCTGTCAGGCGCATAAAAATAAAGGATAGGCAATGCATATCCTTTATTTTTATTTGAATAAACCGAGTTGAAACTCGCAATTATATTATTATTCGAATAAAAAAGACCGACAAATGTCGGTCTTTTCCATTTTCTAAAATCACTCTGCTACGAAAATGTACGGATATATCTCCTGCCCGCCTTCGATAAAGTAAACCTCGGCGTCGGGATATTCCTTTGAAAGATACGCGCTAAGCTCGCTCTGCTCGCTCTCGAGCGCGTCCTCGCCGCAAAATACGGTGAGCATAAACTTTTCGGGCATGTCAAGGAGCAGGGAAGCGAGCTTCTTCGTTGCCTCCATTCTGCTTTCCTCGGATACAACGATCTCCTTTTCGATAATTCCGATAGTGTCGCCGTTATTTATATGAACACCGTTCATATCGGCATCTCGGATCGATGGAGAAACGTATCCTGCGGTGACTCTCGCCATCGCCTCTTTCATTTCGACTATGACCGAAGAAACGTCCTCGTTAAAGAGATTTGCCGACGAAATGGCAACGTATCCCGTGCCAACGCTCTTGCTCGGCAGAACGTGAATTTTCGCCTCTGTGTAGAGGTCGGCGGCCTGCTGTGCCGCCATAAATATATTAGAGTTGTTGGGGAAAACGAAGATATTCTCTGCGTTTATCTTCTCGAACGCCTCGATGAAATCGCTGGTCGAGGGATTGTGCGTCTGACCGCCTCGGATCACCTCGTCAACGCCAAGCTCCGAGTAGAGAGACTCGATTCCGTCTCCGCTTGCTACCGCGACCATTGCGTATTTCTTCTTCGGTGCGCTCGGCTTTTCCTCTTTCGCTTCCTTTTCCTCCGCGCTGAGCGTTTCGGTGTGCTGAAGCGACATATTCTCGATCTTGACTGTGAGAAATTCTCCGTATTTACGGCAATATTCAAGTACTTTTTCGGGTGTGAATGTGTGAACGTGAAGCTTTACTATGCTCTCGGTCTTGAATGCAACGACCGAGTCTCCGATAGACGAAAGGAAGTCCTTGAGAGCGTCGGTGTCAAAATTCTCGACGTCGGTTTTGGAGTTCTGAAGCTGTAAAAGCAGCTCGGTGCAGTATCCGTAGGTCATAACGCTGTCCGCGTTGAACGAAAACTCTACGCTTGCAGGCTTTGTGGCCGAGGGCGTCTTGATAGCCTCTTCCGTGATCTCCTCGCCGTTGAGGACTCTGTTGAAGCCCTCCATTATATAGAGAAGTCCTGCGCCGCCGCTGTCAACAACGCCCGCTTCCTTTAATACGGTGAGTATCTCGGGAGTACGGTTGAGCGAGGCGTGCATTTCCTTTACGAGGTCGGC